>CABRZJ010000004.1:0-53456 GCA_902475425.1 uncultured Collinsella sp. | reverse complement strand
TGCAGCTGCTGACGAGCGGCGCCTCGTTTAGGCATCCGACCGCAGCCGAGCTCGTCCATGATGGCGTGGGCTCGTGCAAGGTCGAGCTGAGGCTCGAGGGCGACGGCCGCGTGCTTGATATGGGATTGAGCGTGGAGGACGGTAAGCGCTCGTTTAGCCGCAACGGCAAGAGGTGCTCTGCCGCCGGTGTGCGCGGGGCTCTGCCGAGCGTGCTGTTTTGCCCCGACCATCTGGACATGGTTAAGCGAGGCGCCAGTGTGCGCCGCGCCGCCCTCGATGACTTTGGCATGCAGCTGAGCGCACGTTATGCCGATCTTGCGAGCACCTATGGACGCTGCGTGACCCAGCGTAACGCCCTGCTCAAGGAGACCTGGTGCTGTCGCGAGATGCTCGGCGCGTGGAACGATTCGATTGCCCGCGCGGGCTCGGCCCTGCTTGTGCACCGGTTGGCCCTGCTCGACCGGCTGGCGGGCCATGTGCACACTGCCTACGGGCAAGTGGCATCCGGTGAGGCTGCCAACGTGACCTATACGTCCACGCTGGGGGATTTGCCCCAGGTCGATGATCGCGAAGAGCTGAAGGGCTGGGCGTACGAGCGCATGCTGGCTGCCCTTGATGAGCACGCCGACGAGGAAATTCGCCGCGGCGTGACGTTGGTGGGACCGCATCGCGATGAGATTGAGTTTACCGTGGCGGGTCGCTCCGCCCGTTCATTTGCCAGCCAAGGTCAGCAGCGAACGTTGGTTCTGGCCTGGAAGGTGGCGGAGGTGGCCGTGGCTCGCGATGTCCTGGGCACCGCCCCGTTGCTGCTTTTGGACGACGTGATGAGCGAACTCGACGGCGAACGCCGCGGTGCTTTTCTGCGGCTGATCGGCGATGATATCCAGACGGTCATAACCACGACCAACCTGGGGTATTTTACCGATGACCTGCTTGATCGAGCCAAGGTGGTGAGCATGGGTGAGACGTGCTAATTACGAGCGCGAGAGCGAAACGGTTGCCTTCAGTGGATTTTTGAACGCAGAGCGTCAGCGCATCCTGGCGGCCGCGACACCTGGGCGCCGCGCGCAGATGGAGGCTGCCGAGGAGTCGCGCGCGGTCTATCGCGCGTGGAACGCGGTGTGCTCGGGCACGCGCGAGGGGCGGCATGTGACGGGCTTGCGCTACCTGCCCGAGTCCAATGAGCTGCTGGTATATCTCGATTCGCCCTCGTGGACGCAGGAAATGACGCTGTTGCGCGAGATCATCCGCGCGCGCATGGAGCGCGCCGGTGCGCATGTGGACGGCCTGGTGTTCAAAACCACCGCGCCGGGTCACACGCCGCCCGCCGCCAAGCAGCGCCTGCGCCCGGCGACGACCGAGCGCCCGCCGGCCCCGCACGCCGACCTAAGTGAGGCCGAGCGCACCGAGATTGAGCGCCAAGTGGCGCCCATCGAAGACCAAAAACTGCGCGAGGCCCTCGAGAATGCCATGAGAGCCAGTGCCGAGTGGGCCAAGGGCGTAGAAAGCAAAAAAGAGCCTTAAATCGCATCTGGTGGCCTTGTAGAGCCAAATACCCTCGTTCCCGAGGGTATTTTTTTACGATAAACTAGTAAGGCTGTACACATTTTCTTGACTGAAGGAGGACGTGTGGCAAACGAAAACGATTACGATGGCGGCGAGATTAAGATTCTCGAAGGTCTCGAGGCCGTTCGTAAGCGCCCGGGCATGTATATCGGCTCGACGAGCGCCAGCGGTCTGCATCACCTGGTGTGGGAGATCGTTGACAACTCCGTCGACGAGGCCATGGCCGGTTTCTGCACCGAGATCCAGGTGACGGTCCACGCCGACAACTCCATCACGGTCGTCGACAACGGGCGCGGCATCCCCGTCGACGAGCACCCTGTTAAAAAGATCCCGACGCTCGAGGTCGTCATGACGATCTTGCACGCCGGCGGTAAGTTCGATAACTCGGCCTATAAGGTTTCGGGCGGCCTGCACGGCGTTGGCATCTCCGTCGTCAACGCACTGTCCAAGCGCGTGGTCGTTCAGGTTCGTCGCGACGGCAACACCTACGAGATGGAGTTCTCGCGCGGCAAGACCGTTAAGAAGATGGAGGTCGTGGGCACCTCGGATTCGACGGGCACCACCGTCACCTTCTGGCCCGACGACGAGATCTTCGAGACATGCATCTACGATTTCGATACGCTGCACAACCGTCTGCAGGAGACGGCGTTCCTCAATAAGAACCTCAAAATCGTGCTGACTGACGAGCGCGAGTCTACTCCCCACGTGGAGGAGTTTTGCTACGAGGGCGGCATCATCGACTTCGTCAAGTTCCTTAACGAGGGCAAGGACGTCCCCGAGGCCTTTAAGGAGCCTATCTACATCGAGGGCAAATCGGACCCGGACGCACCTGTGGCCAAGATGGGCGAGGTTGAGGTTTCCCTGCAGTGGAATAGCGGCTACGGCGAGAACGTCATGTCGTTTGCCAACGACATCTACACCCCCGAGGGCGGCATGCACCTTGAGGGCTTCCGCACCGCGCTCACCCGCGTGATCAACGACTATGCGCGCAAGCAGAACCTGCTCAAGGAAAAAGACGCCAATCTGACCGGCGACGATGTGCGCGAGGGCCTTTCGGCCGTTATCTCGGTCAAGCTGCCCGATCCGCAGTTTGAGGGCCAGACCAAGGCCAAGCTCGGCAGCTCCTATATGCGCGCGCTGACGCTCAAGATCGTGACCGACGGCCTTGCCGATTACCTCGAGGAGCACCCTAAGCCCGCTCGCGAGATCGTCAAGAAGGCGCAGCAGGCCTGCAAGGCGCGCAATGCCGCCCGCAAGGCGCGCGAGGCGACCCGCCGCAAGAGCCTGCTCGAGACGGCGTCCCTGCCCGGTAAGCTCGCCGACTGCTCGGTGCGCGATGCCGAGCTGACCGAGCTCTTCATCGTAGAGGGCGACTCGGCAGGCGGTTCGGCCAAGGACGGCCGTCGCCGAGACATCCAGGCGATTCTGCCCCTGCGCGGCAAGATTTTGAACGTCGAGCGCGTTGGTGACCATCGCGCGTTCTCGAGTGACACCATCCAGTCGCTGATTACCGCGATCGGCTGCGGCGTCACGACGAGTGCCGGCGACGGCGGCGACTTCGATATCACCAAGGCGCGCTACCACAAGATCATCATCATGACCGATGCAGACGTCGACGGTGCGCATATCCGCATCCTGCTGCTGACGTTCTTCTACAAGTACATGCGTCCGCTGATCGATGCCGGCTACGTCTATGTTGCCTGCCCGCCCATCTTTGGCATTAAGGTGCGCAACAAGATCCACTACGTGTATCCCAACGGCCGCCAGCCCGAAGACGAGATCCTGCGTGACACCATCCAGAGCCTGGGCCTGAACCCCGACGATAACGACGAGGACGGCAAGGCCAAGGACGGCAAGATTACCAAAAAGCGCAAGGGCTATACCGTCCAGCGCTACAAGGGTCTGGGCGAGATGGACCCCAAGCAGCTCGCCTCGACGACGATGGACCCCAAGACCCGCATCCTGCAGCGTGTGTCGATCGAGGACGCCGTGGTGGCGGACCGCGCCGTGCGCGAGCTGATGGGTTCCGAGGTCGGCTATCGCCGCGAGTACATCGAGAAGCATGCACATGATGCACGATTCCTTGACGCTTAAGAGGAGGTAACGTGGCAGACGATATCAACAATAACGAGGGTATGGACGAGGCCGGCGATGCCGGTATGCCCGATGATCTGAAGCGCCTGCTTGCCCGTGCTGAGCAGGGCGAGGACGGCGATCCGGACGCCTATAACCCCGATGCCGATGATGATGAGGAAGAAGACGACGACGCCGAGCTCGAGGAGAGCTTTGGCGAAGTCGATCGCGGCGCCTCGGCCGGCGAGGATATCAACGGCGGCCAGCTCCAGATTTCGGAGTTCGGTCGCGAGATGAAGCAGTCGTTCATCGAGTATTCGATGTCGGTTATCACGGCGCGCGCCCTGCCGGACGTGCGCGACGGCTTAAAGCCGGTGCACCGCCGCATCCTGTACGCGATGAACGAGAGCGGCATCTACCCCAACCGACCGCACAAGAAGTCGGCCTGGACGGTCGGCGAAGTTATCGGTAAGTACCACCCGCACGGCGATTCCGCGGTCTATGAGGCCATGGTCCGCCTGGCGCAGTGGTTCTCCATGCGCACGCCGCTCATCGACGGTCACGGCAACTTCGGCAACATCGACGGCGACGGCGCGGCGGCCATGCGTTACACCGAGAGCCGCCTGGCAAAGCCCGCCATGGAACTGCTGCGCGACCTGCAGAAGGATACCGTCGACTGGCAGCCCAACTACGACGAATCGCTTGCCGAGCCCGTGGCGCTGCCTGCGCGCTTCCCCAACCTGCTGGTCAACGGCAGCCAGGGCATCGCCGTCGGCATGGCCACCAACATCGCCCCGCATAACCTCACCGAGGCGATCGAGGCCACCTGCTACCTGATCGACAACCCCGACGCCACCGTTGACGAGCTCATGCAGATCATGCCAGGTCCGGACTTCCCCACCGGCGCCATCATCATGGGCAGCGCCGGCATTAAGCAGAGCTACGAGACCGGCCGCGGCTCCATTACCGTGCGTGCTAAGGCACATGTGGAGTCCACCAAGACCGGCCGCAACCGCCTGGTCTTTACCGAGATTCCCTACATGGTCAACAAGGGCACCCTGCAGGAGAAGATCGCCCAGCTCGTCAACGACAAACGCATCGAGGGCATCTCGGATATGCGCGATGAGTCCAACCAGAAGGGCATCCGTCTGGTCATCGAGCTCAAGAAGGGCGTCATTCCGCAGGTCGTGCTCAACAACCTGTATAAGTACACCTCGCTGCAGACGACCTTTGGCGCCAACAACCTGGCACTCGTCAACGGCGTTCCCAAATGCCTGAGCCTGCGCGAGATGCTGCAGCACTACATCGACCACCAGGTCGACGTCGTCACCCGCCGCACCCGCTTCGACCTTAAGAAAGCCCAGGCCCGCGCTCATATCCTCGAGGGTTACCTGATGGCCCTTGACCATATCGACGAGGTCATTAGCATCATCCGCTCCTCGCAGACCGACTCCGAGGCCAGCAGCCGCCTGATCGAGCGCTTTGGCTTTACGCCCGAGCAGACCACGGCCATCCTCGAGATGAAGCTGCGCCGCCTGACCGGCCTGGAGCGCGACAAGATCCAAGAAGAGTTGGACGGCCTGCGCCGCGCCATCGCCTACTACGAGGACCTGCTGGCGCACGAGGAGAAGATCCTGGGCGTCATCAAGGAAGAGATGCGCGAGATCTCCAAGAAGTTTGGCGACAAGCGCCGCACCGAGATCAGCCAGGTTGAGAAGGACCTGGATGTCGAGGACCTCATCGCCGACGAGGATATGGTCGTGACCATCACCCACACCGGCTACGTTAAGCGTATCCCGGTGGCTGCCTACCGTGCCCAGAAGCGCGGTGGCAAGGGCGTGTCGGGCGTCAACCTCAAAGAGGATGACGTTATCGATGAGATGTTCATCGCGTCCACGCACGAGTACGTGCTGTTCTTCTCGAGCAAGGGCAAGGTCTATCGTCTGAAGGTGCACGAGCTGCCGGTGGGTACGCGCCAGGCGCGCGGTACCGCGATCGTCAACCTGCTGCCCTTCGAGGAGGGCGAGAAGATCGCGAGCGTCATCAGCTGCCGCGAGTTCCCGGCCGACGAGTACCTGATGTTTGCCACAAAGAGCGGCATGGTCAAGAAGACCGTGATGAGCGCATATGACCGCAGCCGTCGCGACGGCCTGATCGCTATCAACCTGCGTGACGACGACGCGCTGCTGAATGTGCGCCGCGTGCGCGAGGGCGACAAGATTATCCTGGCCACCACCGCAGGCAAGGCGATCATGTTCTCCGAGGAGCAGGTGCGCGCCACCGGCCGCGATACCAGCGGCGTTCGCGGTATCGGTATGAAGGACGGCGTGAGCGTTCTGGGCATGGAAGTCACTAACGGCAACGGTGATCTGTTCGTCATCACCGAGCGCGGCTACGGCAAGCGCACGCCGGTCGCGGACTACCCGGAGCAGAATCGCGGCGGCCAGGGCGTCTACACCATTCAAATGACCGAGCGCAAGGGCAACCTCGCGGCAATGAAGACGGTGGGCCCGCAGCACGAGCTGTTCATCGTGACGGAGGGCGCGACGGTCATTCGCGTTAAGACCGACGAGATCAGCCAGACTGGCCGCGCCACCCAGGGCGTCAAGATGATGACCGTCGACGACAACGACCGCATCTGCGCCGTAGCCCGCATGACGGCAGCCAAGGAAAAACCCGAAGGCGAGGGCGCCGAGGCCGCAGTCGACACCGAAGAGGCCCCAGTCGACCTGGGCGACGGCAATGATATGCCAGAGGATCTCCTAGACGAGTAAGAGGCCCTAGCTGGTAAAAATCATCAGACCCCATATATCGGCGGTCGGCGCACTGCGCGCCGACCGCTTTTTTGAAAACCTTGGGACCCCATGGTCGCTGGGCTGGCGAGATGGTTTTGGTTTGTCGCGAGTTCCGCACGCAAAGAAGGCCACTTAATGTGGCCTTCGTCTTGCGCAGGACTGTCCGAGCAGCAAACCAAAACCATCTCGCCAGCCCAGCGACCATCCCTCCCAAAGATTTTCAAAAAAGTTGTTGACGCGCGCGTAACGACTCGTCTAATATATCCCTTGCGCGATGGACCTGTAGCTCAGTTGGTTAGAGCGTCCGGCTGATAACCGGGAGGTCACAAGTTCGAATCTTGTCAGGTCCACCACTTTCTTTCGCAATAAACACCCCAGCGAGAGCCGAGTCGCCGCTGGGGTGTTTATTACTGTCTCCGTGGGGGTTTAGCTCAGCTGGGAGAGCGCGGGCTTTGCAAGCCTGAGGTCAGGGGTTCGATCCCCCTAACCTCCACCATGATGGACCTGTAGCTCAGTTGGTTAGAGCGTCCGGCTGATAACCGGGAGGTCACAAGTTCGAATCTTGTCAGGTCCACCACTTTCTTTCGCAATAAACACCCCAGCGAGAGCCGAGTCGCCGCTGGGGTGTTTATTACTGTCTCCGTGGGGGTTTAGCTCAGCTGGGAGAGCGCGGGCTTTGCAAGCCTGAGGTCAGGGGTTCGATCCCCCTAACCTCCACCATGATGGACCTGTAGCTCAGTTGGTTAGAGCGTCCGGCTGATAACCGGGAGGTCACAAGTTCGAATCTTGTCAGGTCCACCATCAAAACTGTTAAAAGCCTCGGGGCAATTGCCTCGAGGCTTTTTTCTTAGCCACAGAAGGTAGTCAAAAAAGCTCTGTCCCAAATTAACTACTTTGATTTTGTGTGCTACGCGAAAGTTTGGGTAGTATAGCTATTCAACGCGGCGGGCCGCCGCGTGTTAACCGCTACGTACCGGAGGTGTTCCATGGTTCGTGTCGACATAGAGACCATCGTCATGGCCGCCGGTCCCGTGCCATCGCTTATCGTGCTTCGCGAACGCTGCAGCAAGTCGGATTCCCCCGCGCCGCTGCGCTCCCTCTCCATCCAGACTGGCTCGTTTGAGGCTGCGGCAATCAGCCGCGGCATCGACAGCGGACGCGCCGATCGCCCGATTACCCATGACCTGTTGCTCGATACTGTTGGCGCCCTGGGCGCCAAGCTCGAGCGCATCGAGATCGTTCGCGCCGAGCCGCCGGTGTTCTACGCGACGATTGTCGTACTGGCCGATGGTGACGAGCGCAAGATCGATGCCCGTCCCAGTGATGCCATTGCCCTTGCCGTGCGCAGCAATGCCCCCATGTTTGTGGAGGACGACATCATGAATCGCCTGGGCACTGTTTCTGCCCATACCGAGGAAGTTGACGACGAGCAGGAGTTCGAGAAGTTCGACGAGTTCGTCCATACGCTCTCGCCCGATGACTTCTAAATGCGGGGCGGCCAGGATGCGGAGCGTTCGCTGATGGCCGGCGGTATGTCGGCTGAGGCGGCTGCGATCGCCCGCGAGGCCCAGATGCGCTCGGAGGCTTCTGAGGCGGCTCGCATTGCCTATGTGACGCAGGCCCGCACGCTCCGCGAGCGCCGCGGCTCGTTTATCAAGATGGTTGTCGTCTCCGCCCTTGTCGCGGCAATCTGCTCACGCCTTCGTGGTACAGTTGGTGCGCTTGGGTTTTCGATCTCTACGGGCCTGGTGATCTGGGGCGTGGTCGATGCAGTCATGCTGACCAGTCAGATCAAGGTGCTCGACAAGCGCGCGGCGGACATGATGCGCACCCGCGACGCTGCCGCCAAGATCGCCGCCGAGGCACAAGAACTGTAACGACGTCAGACTCGATGGGAAGGTCTAAAGATGGCACAGGATATGCAGGATGCCGGTAACGTCTCCGCCGAGCTCGACGCCATGGTGTGCGATCTGATCGGCGCGTTCTTGGACGACCTTGCCGCCGGTGAAAACCCTGGCGTGGTCGTGGCAATTGAGGATGCTGCTTCCAACCGTTATCTGGCGGCGCTCGACGAGGACGGCGAAGAGGCGTGCCTGGAGGCGGCCACCAACTTTATCTCCGAGCACAAGATGGGTCTTAAGGACGAGGGCCTGGGCCGTATCGTCCGCTATGCCATCGGCTACACCGGCTGCGTCGAGATCGATGGCGGCTACCATGACGCCCTGCTCGTGAGCTTTTTCGAGACGACGCTCGAGAGCGGTTTTTCGGCATATGTGCTGTATGAGGGCATGGGCGCCGGCGATGGTTTTATGTGGAGCGACCCTGAACCTGCAGGTGAGGAAACCCCTCTCATCTAAAATCGCTAAAATAAACGAGTTTTCGGTAAAAGGCTCAATATTCCCGCTGAGCGTTGTATCGCTGGGCGGGCCGCATACGCGTGCCGTTTGTATATGGATAGAAGATAGGGGAACTACATGCGCGTAGACAATCTGAGGAACATCGCCATCATCGCCCACGTCGACCACGGCAAGACGACGATGGTCGACAAGCTCCTGCGTGCCACGGACGCCTTCCGTGCCAACCAGCAGGTCGAGGACCGCGTCCTGGATTCCAACGACCAGGAGCGCGAGCGCGGCATTACGATTCTCGCCAAGAACATCTCTATCGAGTATAAGGACGTCAAGATCAACGTCATCGACACCCCGGGCCACGCCGACTTTGGCGGCGAGGTCGAGCGCGTGCTGCGTATGGCCGACGGCGCCCTGCTGCTGGTCGATGCTTTTGAGGGCCCCATGCCCCAGACCCGCTTCGTGCTGCGTCACGCTATCGACACCGGCCTTAAGATCATGATCGTCATCAACAAGATCGACCGTCCGGGCGCCAACCCCGAGAAGGCCTACAACGACTGCCTGGACCTCATGGCCGACCTGGGCGCCACCGACGACCAGCTTGAGTTCGCCATGGAGCACGTGGTCTACGCCAGCGCCATGAATGGCTTTGCCCGCCTTGATCCCAACGACGGCAACATGGACATGTATCCGCTGCTCGATATGATCATCGACGACATGCCCGCGCCCGAGGTTGACGAGAACGCTCCGCTGGCCATGCAGTGCGTGACCATCGACCACTCCAACTTCGTTGGCCGTATCGGCATCGGTCGCGTGTATTCCGGCGCCATCCATCAGGGCGACCAGATTCTGGTTGTGAAGAACGACGGCTCCAGCGCCACCGCTACCGTCAAGCAGCTCTTTACCTTCGACTACCTGGGCCGCACCGAGTGCCAGGAAGTCGGCGCCGGCGACATCGCCGCCGTCGTGGGCATCGACCGCACCGATATCGGCGATGTCTACACCGATCCCGAGAACCCCGTCGAGCTCGAGCCCATCGAGATCGACCCGCCGACCCTGTCCATCGTCTTCGAGGCTTCGACCTCCCCGCTCGTCGGTCGCGACGGAGACATCGTGGGCGCCCGTCAGCTCAAGGAGCGCCTGTTCAACGAGGCCGAGAACAACGTGACCATGAAGATCGAGGAGCTCGAGGACAAGAGCGGCGTCGAGGTCTCGGGCCGCGGCATTCTGCACCTGTCCGTTCTGATGGAGTCCATGCGCCGCGAGGGCTTTGAGTTCCAGGTCGGCCGTCCCCGCGTTCTGTTTAAGAAGGACGAGAACGGCAACAAGATGGAGCCCGTCGAGCAGGCCGTCGTTGAGTGCCCGGACGAGTACTCGGGCAAGGTCGTTGAGGTCTTCGGTACCTCCGGTGGCATCATGACGAGCATGGATACCTCGGGTATCGTGACGCACCTCGAGTTTAAGATCCCGACCCGCGGCATCATGGGCCTTAAGAACCGCATCATGAACGTCACCCACGGCGAGGGCGTGTTCTACCACACCTTCCTGGAGTACGGTCCCTACGCCGGCGAGATCGGCAACCGTCAGAACGGCGCAATGATCTCCATGACCACCGAGAAGGCCGTTGCCTATGCTCTGGGTACGCTGCAGGAGCGCGGCCAGCTTTTTGTTGAGCCGGGCACCGAGTGCTACGAGGGCATGATCGTGGGCGAGCGCAGCAAGGCTGGCGACATGGTCGTCAACATCGCCCGTACCAAGAACCTGGGCAACCAGCGTTCCTCGACCTCCGATATCTCCGTTCAGCTGGTGCCGCCCCGCACCTTCTCGCTGGAGGAGGCGCTGGAGTACATCGCCGACGACGAGCTGGTTGAGATTACCCCCAAGAACATCCGCCTGCGCAAGCGCCTGCTCAACGCCACCGACCGCAAGAAGGCCGCCGTCCGCGCCGGCCAGGTCAACAAATAAGCGCTGGACTTTATAGCGTCTAACAAGAAAGGGCGTCGACCGTAATGGTCGGCGCCCTTTTTGTGCATAGGGACTGAGCTGGTCTGCACCACCACAAAGGTGCCTGGTCCCTTTGTGGTGGTTGGCGGCTAAGCGGTGGGGAGTCCTGGCGTGTTAGCCGGCTGCTGCGGCTTGACGCGGGCGTTGCGCCAGATGATTTGGATGATGTAACCGAGCATAAAGACAAAGGCCACGCCGCTGATGAAGTCACCTACGAGGGGAAGCCCCGTGAGGGCGCCTGCGATTACGCCGCCCACGGCTGCCATGGCGTAGCGGTTTTGGTTGTGTCCAACCATGCGGGCGATCGCGCACCCCGCAAAGGCACTCGACATCAACGCGATGCCGATAACGCCGCACAAGAGGGTTCCGGCAAGCGACAGACCAGCGATAGAGATAATCAGCAGTAGGACGGCGGGGACGATAGCAATCGTGCCCAGAAGACCGCTCACCCACAGGGGCATGGAGCGCTGGTGGAGCATGCCGGCGGCGCTGGCGGTCGCGCGCGGAAAGATGAGCTCGAGCAGCAGAGCGACAAAGCAGGTCGAGAGTGCCGCGGCGACGATACCGCCGATGACATCGTTAACGGTGGAAGTATCCTCGTTCTCGGTGCGGTCGATCTTGAGCGCACCGACCTCGGCTCCCGCGGCGCGCTCGGGGTCCTCGGAGACGTGCGCGTTCACGGTGCCGGTGATGTGGGCGTTCTTGCCCAGGATGAGCTTGTCGGCCCAAACCTCGACATCGCCCTTGACGGTGCCATCGATGGTCACCGTGTCGCCCGCAAGCGCTGCCGACTTGGTGGAGCCTCGCAGGGCAACCGTCTCGCCTATCGCGTAGAAACAGTTGGCGGTGCTGTCGGAATTGAGCACGACATGCTGGCCAGCGACGGTCACGCTGCCATCAACCGTGGTCTTGGCAATGTCGATGGTGCGTGCCGCCAGACGGACGGCGCCGCCCACTGTGCAGTCACGGATCGAGAGGGTATCGCCCGCGGCGATGATATCGCGGCCGATGGACACATCATCCAAGTTGAGGGCCTGACCTGCCCAGTACAGGTCACCTTCGACGCCGGACGGATTGGCGTCATTGTCGGTCGCAAGTACGTTTCCTGCGGTGTCCGTGCCGGCGAACGACGCCGTGGGAAGCACGGTGATCGCCAGCGCGATGAGCGCGAATAGGATGGTGATGCGGCCCCATGCTTTACGGCGCTGGGTCAACGGGAGTTGATTGCAGGGCATAGTGAATCCTTCGTTAGATACTCGGCATATACCTAACAGGGTACCCAACGCGTGGGCGCTCTAAAAGAACTTCTCGGTTGCATTTCGAAGGATGAGCCCGCGCTACCTACTTTTTGCGATGCAAAAAGCGTGCGATGTCATCCTCGGTGGGGCTTTTGATATCAAAGCGCAGCGACAGCCAGCGTAGTCCCATGGTCACCACGACGCAAACGACCAGTGCGACGACATTGCTGACCAAGCCGCTCATGACAAGGCAAACATAGCTTGCCGATCCGGCGATGGCCGCGATGGCATAGAAGTTGGTGCGCTGGAAGATACCCGGCACCACACCCATAAAACCATCTCGCAGCATGCCGCCGCCCACCGCGGTAAAAAAGCCCATCATGATGCACACCGCCGGCGCAAAGCCGTAGACCAGCGCCTTGTCTGCGCCGGTTGCCGCATAAATACCCACCGAGATGATATCGAGCAGGGGAATGAGCTTTTCGGGCTTGTCGACGATTGCCGGGAAGATGTAGATGATGGCCGCGGTGGCGATGGAGAGCGGGAGCGCCATCGGTTGGTTGAGGATGTAGACGTTGCCCACCTGCAGCGTCATATCGCGCAAAAGACCGCCGCCCAGTCCACAGACCACGGCGAGCGCGACGGCGCCCACCAGGTCGAGTTTGTGCTCGCGTGCGACCAACACGCCCGAGATCGATGCCGCGACGACGGCGAACATCTCGAGCCAAAACGGGATGGCAACCATGGCATCCGAGGCGTGTGCGGTAACGATCATAGCGGCGGCAACGGGCAAGATGGGGTCCTTTGAGTTACGGGTTTAGACAATGCCCGTACATAGTACATGTTCGGCGCCGATTGCGACCCTATTGCTCGGCAAACGGTCGGGACTGGGTACGGTCATAGGTTCCATGTTTGGGGATCCGGGTTGATGCTGAACGCGATGGGGGCGTGGTCGAATAGGAGGGATGTCCAAATTTTGAGCTTTGCTCAAAATTTATCCGGTCGGCTTACGCCGACCGCGCTGCGCTAAAAACGCGCCACTGGCGCGTTTTCTTTACGCTTTGCGCCCTGGCGGGTTCGAATCCCTCCTCCTCCGCCGTATTTGCCTGTAAGGGACTTAAAAGAAAAAAGCCCCCGATCTGGGAGCTTTCTCAACCAAAATGGCGGAGGAGGAGGGATTCGAACCCTCGTGACCTTATACAGGCCAAACGGTTTTCGAGACCGCCGCATTCAACCACTCTGCCACCCCTCCGCGTGGGGTAAAAACAAAGCAGGCTCGAAGGCCTGCTTTGGAATTAACTGGCGGAGAGTCAGGGATTTGAACCCTGGAGACGCTTTTGACGCCTACACGATTTCCAATCGTGCTCCTTCGGCCACTCGGACAACTCTCCGTTAAATGCGAAAGTCAGTATACACGAGGAATCGCAAAGTGCAAACAGAAAAGTTGGCATTTTTTAAAACGCTTGGCCGCGTTTGGCGTTGCAGCGGGGTTTGAGATGCCAAAAAACGGCTTCCGACCAGCGTAGTTGATCAACTCAATTGTTCAAAAGGGGTATTTATAAGCGATTTGGCAATGAATTTAAAAATCTTTGGGTGGTGCTGTGGGCCACTGGTATGCATTTTGCGACCACAACCATGCGCCCGTTGACCTGCGACTTGGCTCAGCTTGTCCTCACGGCACCGTATCTTGTCCACAGATCCGTCAAGCTTTTGGTCAGCATTTGGTTGGAATGCGCATGAAACGTCGTGCGAGTATGGGCATATGTGGAGGTCATGAGGTTGTAGCTGCATATTCTTGCAGCCTAGGAGGTTGAAAGATATTATTACCAAGTCTTTTCCTGCTTCAGGCGCACCTTCACGACCTGAAGCCACATTTGCCCAGAGGAGGTGACAATATGAAGGCTTATGAACTGCTGTTCTTTGTTGACCCGTCGCTCGACCCCGAGACTCGTCTCGCTGTTATGAAGCGTATCGATACCACGATCGCTGAGGGCGCTGGCAAGGTCGACTCCGTTGACGAGTGGGGCAAGCGCAAGCTCGCCTACGAGATCAACGACCTCACCGATGGTGACTACACCCTCATCAACTTCCACGCAGATCCTACCCAGATCGCCGAGCTTGATCGCGTCCTGCGCATCACCGACGCTGTGGTCCGCCACATGATCGTCCGTCGCGACGACCAGGAGTAAGACTGTCGTTTTGGACTGGGCTTGTGCCCCAAGAGGAAGTAGTGAGTTATGAGCATCAATCGAGTGAACATCACCGGTAACCTCACCCGCGATCCCGAGCTGCGCGCCACCGCCGGCGGAACCCAGGTTCTGTCCTTTGGCGTTGCCGTGAACGATCGTCGCCGCAACGCGCAGACTGGCGAGTGGGAGGACTATCCCAACTTTGTCGACTGCACCATGTTCGGCACCCGCGCCGAGGCCGTGAGCCGTTTCCTGGCAAAGGGAAACAAGGTCGCGATCGAGGGCAAGCTGCGCTACAGCTCTTGGGAGCGCGACGGCCAGCGCCGGAGCAAGCTTGAGGTCATCGTCGATGAGATCGAGTTTATGAGCTCCCGTGGTGGCCAGGGTGGCTACGATCAGGGCGGTTACGCCCCCGCAGCTCCCGCGCCCGCAGCACGTCCTGCCGCGCCGGTGGCTACGCCGCCCGCGGTCGACGTCTACGATGAGGACATCCCGTTCTAAGGGTTGTTCACCTATTTTTGAGTGAGAGGCGGCTTCGGTTCGCCGAAGTTGCCAAATGAAAGGTATTTTGACATGGCTAATGATTTTTCTGCACGTCAGCCGCGTCGTAAGTACTGCCAGTTCTGCAAGGAGAACACTGAGTTCATCGACTATAAGGACACTCAGCTTCTCCGTAAGTACATGACCGACCGTGGCAAGATCAAGCCCCGTCGCGTCACTGGCGCTTGCACGCAGCATCAGCATGACATCGCCAACGCCATCAAGCGCGCCCGCGAGATGGCTCTCCTGCCGTACACCGTCCCCGTGGTTTCCTCTCGTGGCAACCGCGACCGCGGCTAAGAAGGGAGACGCATCATGAAGGTTATTCTTCTCGATGAGATCAAGGGCAAGGGCGGCGAGGGTGACGTCGTAGAGGTCGCTCAGGGTTACGCTGAGAACTTCCTGTTCCCCAAGAAGCTCGCTGTTGCCGCCACCAAGGGCAACCTCAAGCAGCTTGACGAGCGTCGCAACAACATCGCCAAGCGCGAGGCCGTCCGTCTGGCTACCGCCAACGAGACCAAGGCTGCCTTCGAGGGCAAGACGGTCACCGTTGACGTCAAGGTCGGCGACGAGGGCATCCTCTTTGGCTCCGTTACCGCCGCTATGGTCGCTGACGCCATCAAGGCTCAGCTCGGTATGGACATCGACCGCAAGCGCGTCGAGCTCGGTAAGCCCATCAAGGTTGCCGGTGCCCACACCGTTGCCATCTCGCTGTACCGCGAGATCAAGGCCGAGGTTGTCGTTCTCGTCGGCGTTACCGCCGAGGAGCTCGCTGCCGAGGCTGAGGTCGAGGAGGCCGCTGAGGTCGCCGAGGCCGAGACCGCCGAGGTCGAGACTGAGGCTGCTGCCGAGTAGCATTTGCTGCAACGCAACAATCTTGTTCTAAGAAGGGCGCTCTGGGAAACCAGGGCGCCCTTTTGTTTTTTGCGCTGAGTGAGTGTCATGGTGAACGTTGCGTCGAAGTCCTATATACAGGACCGTTCATCCGTTTGGTTCGGTGATGATTGGCGGCGCGCGGCGCGTTTTGGGACCGTGGCTGATACTATGGATGCTCGCAAGCGATATGAATGAGGATGCTCATGGCATATGACGATAGGGAGACGGGGCTGACGGTCGAGGACCGCGGCTCAAAGTTGGGTCTTCCCCAAAACCAAGATGCAGAGGCCAATGTACTGGCCGCTATGCTGCTATCGCCCGAGGTGGTCGAAGAGGCCCAGGTCGAGCTGCAGCCCGATGATTTCTACCGGCCCATTCATAAGACCATCTACACCGCGATGGTCGATATGTACAACAGCCGCATTCCCATCGACTCCATCTCGCTGATCGATTACCTGCGAAGCATCAACAAGCTCGATGCCGTGGGCGGCGAGGCCTACATTTTGGAGCTGATGGGTCAGACTCTGTCGCTCGTGAACTGGCAGCACCATGCCGCCATCGTTCGTCGCGATTCGATGCTGCGCGAGCTGATCGGCGCCACCAACGAGATCAACGCGCTGGCATATAACGCCCCCACCGACACCAAAGAGGTCGTGGAGCTAGCCGAGAGCAAGCTGCTCAAGGTCACGGCACGCGAGGTCAAGTCGAGCTACAAGACGCTGACCGAGTTTATGGTTGAGGCCTATAACGAGGCCGAGGAAGTGTGTCAGGCCGGTGGTCAGGCTGCGGGCGTGCCCACGGGCTTCCCGTCACTCGACCGCATGCTCATGGGCTTCCGCGAGGGCCAGCTCATCATTATCGGCGCCCGCCCTGCTGTGGGTAAGACGTCGTTCGCCCTGAATCTGGCGCTCAACGCTGCCGCTGCCGGTTATACCGTCGGCTTCTTCTCGCTGGAGATGTCGGGCAAAGAAATTGCCCAGCGTCTGATTTGCGCCTACGCCATGATCTCGATCAGTGACTTCCGCATGGGCCGCATTAGCCCCGAGCAGTGGGCCAATATCAACGAGGCCACGCAGACCTTGTCCAAGCTCGATATTCTGATTGACGATACGCCCGGCACCACAGTGACCGAGATTCGCGCCAAGAGCCGCCGCATGCTCCATAACAAGGAGAAGGCAATCATCATCCTGGACTACCTGCAGCTGGTGAGTCCTCCGCCGGGACGCCGCTCCGAGAGCCGTACCGTCGAGGTTTCGGAGATGTCGCGTGGTCTGAAGATCATGGCCAAGGAGCTCAAGATCCCGCTCATCGCGCTGTCGCAGCTCTCGCGTCAGGTCGAATCCCGTACCGGCAAGCGCCCGCAGCTTTCCGACCTTCGTGAATCGGGCTCCATCGAGCAGGACGCCGATATCGTTATGTTCTTGGACCGCTCCGCCGACGAGGCCGAGGCCTCGCGCGACGATCGACCCGACGAGGGCGTTACGCGTATCGTCGTGGCCAAGAACCGTTCGGGCCCGATCGGCGACGTCGATCTGATGTTCCTGCCGGCATCCACCAAGTTCTATGAGCTTGATGGGGCACATGCCGAGGAGTAGGACAGGCGCCCGTTGCACGGGTATACTGGGAATGTTTTGTGCTTCTGCGTGCCGGCGTGGCGCGTAGACAGTCCATGAATGTAAGGAGTAAACATGCCGTCAACCGTTTTGGTCGGTGCCCAGTGGGGCGATGAGGGCAAAGGTAAGATTTGCGACCTGGTCGCCGGCGACTTCGATGCCGTCGTGCGCTACTCGGGAGGCAACAACGCCGGCCACACCATCGTCGTCAACGGCAAGAAGTACGGCCTGCACCAGGTGCCCTCCGGCATCATGTATTCCGATCACGTGTCGGTGATCGGTAACGGCTGCGTCGTCAACCCCAAGGTTGTCCTTGAGGAGATCGATATGTTCGAGGCCGACGGCATCACCACCAAGAACCTCAAGATTAGCGGCAACGCGCATGTCATCATGCCGTACCACATCGATCTGGATGGCGCCTTTGAGCAGAAGCTCGGCAAGAAGAACATCGGTACCACCAAGCGCGGCATCGGTCCGTGCTATCAGGACAAGATGGCGCGCATTGGCCTGCGCATGCAGGACATGCTGGACGAGGCACTGTTCCGCGACAAGCTGGAGACCGCTCTCGCCCGCGTGAACCCCGAGCTCGAGCTCATCTACAACCTGCCCACCTACACCGTGGACCAGATTTGCGACGAGTACCTGCCGATGGCCGAGCGCCTGCGTCCCTACATCACCGAGACGAGCCTGCTGCTCAACAACATGATCGATGAGGGCAAGAACCTGCTGTTTGAGGGCGCCCAGGCGACGCTGCTCGACATCGACCACGGCACCTATCCGTACGTGACGTCTTCCAACTGCACCGCCGGCGGTGCCATCACCGGCTCTGGCGTGGGCATGAAGAACGTCGACCGCGTGCTGGGCGTCATGAAGGCCTATATCACCCGCGTCGGTTCGGGCCCCATGCCCACCGAGCTTTCCTATGAGTCCGAGGCCGGCCACACGCTGACCGAGGAGGGCTATGAGTACGGCGTGACCACCGGTCGCCGTCGTCGTTGCGGCTGGTTTGACGGCCCTATCGCCAACTATGCCTCGCGCGTCAACGGCCTCACTGACATCGCCGTGACCAAGCTCGACGTGCTTTCGGCTTTCGACACCATCAAGGTGTGCGTTGCCTACGACGTCGATGGCGAGCGTTACACGAGCGTGCCCGAACACCAGGTGCGCTTTGAGCATGCCAAGCCCATCTACGAGGAGCTCCCTGGCTGGAAGTGCGATATCACCGGTTGCCGCAGCTTTGAGGAGCTGCCGCAGGAGGCTCAGGACTACGTGGCGTTTATCGAGGATCTGGCACACACCCGCGTGACGTTCATTGGCGTTGGCGCTGGTCGCGAGCAGATCATCAACCGATTCTGGAAGTAATCGGGACTATTTGGTTATTGCGATATACCCCTTTGCAGCCCAAGCGGGCGGCCGAGGGGTATATTTGCTTGCAAAGGGCTCGCGCGGAGCGGGCCGTTCATCCATAGAGGAGGCACCCTTGAAGGCGGACACTCAAACCATCGACATCCTGTTGTTGGGCAGCGGCGGCCGTGAGCATGCTTTGGCAGCCAAGCTCGCAGCATCACCGCGCGCCGGCAAGCTCTACATTGCGCCGGGCAACGGCGGCACCGCGAGCTGCGGCGAGAACGTTGTTCTCGACGACTGCGATCCTGCGGCCGTGGCGGCGTTTGCGCAGAGCCACGGATGCGGACTTGTGGTAATTGGCCCCGAGGCTCCGCTCGTGGCGGGCGTGGCCGACGCCGTGCGCGCGGCGGGTATTCCCTGCTTTGGCCCGGGTGCCGAGGGCGCCCAGATGGAGGGCTCCAAGCTGTTCTCCAAGCAGCTCATGGAGCGCGCCGGTATCCCTACGGCGGCCTACGGCTCGTTTACCGACGAGGCTTCGGCTCTCGCCTACGTGCGCGAGCAGGGCGCCCCGCTGGTCGTGAAGGCCGACGGCCTTGCCGCGGGCAAGGGCGTTATCGTGGCGACCGAACTTGATCAGGCCGAGGAGGCCGTGCGCGAGTGCTTTGGCGGCACCTTTGGCGATGCCGGCAATACCGTGGTCATCGAGGAGATGCTCGTTGGTCCCGAGTGCTCGCTGCTGGCCTTTACCGACGGCAAGACCGTGCGCCCCATGGCCACCTCGCAGGATCACAAGCGTGCACTCGAGGGCGACAAGGGCCCCAACACCGGTGGCATGGGCGTCTACAGCCCGGTGCCCATCGTGACCGATGAGGAGCTCGCCACCATGGTGAAGGTCATGGAGCAGACCGTGGCCGAGCTCGCTGCCGAGGGTATCGACTACCGCGGCTGCCTGTACGGCGGCTTTATGCTCACGCCTGCCGGCCCCAAGGTGCTGGAGTTCAATGCCCGCTTTGGCGACCCCGAGACGCAGGTCGTTCTGCCGCGCCTTAAGAACGACCTGGTCGAGGTCATGTTGGCTTGTGCCAACTGCGAGCTCGACCAGATTGAACTCGACTGGCGTGACGAGTGGGCCGTGGCCGTTGTCCTGACGAGTGCGGGTTATCCCGGCAGCTACGAGAAAGGCAAGGTCATTACCGGTATCGCCGATGCCGAGGCCATGGAGAACGTGACCGTGTACCACGCGGGCACCGCCGTGGTGGACGGCCAGCTCGTGACCAATGGTGGCCGCGTGCTTGCCGTGACCGCTCTGGGCGACACGTTCGAGAACGCTCGCAACCTTGCCTACGAGGCCTGCGAGAAGATTGATTTTGAGGGCAAGACCCTGCGTCACGACATCGGCCTGCGCGCGCTGCGCGGCCGCGACGCCTGGGATGCCTAAAATCCGAGAGGAATGAGACGGATGGACGAGAAGAACGAAGAGCTCATGGACGCGCAGATCGTCGAAGAGGACAGCCGCATGTATGGGCACGCCGAGGGCGAGCCTGGTGGCGAGGTCGCTGACGAGCCGGCACTGGTGCTGGGCGACGACGACCCGCACGATGCCGAGCTGCACGAGAAGATTCTTTCGGAGGAGTGCGCCTGGAAGGGCAAGATCCTTGACGTCCACCGTCTTGAGGTTGAGCTGCCCAACGGTCACCGCAGCGCCCGCGATATCGTTCGCCATCCGGGTGCGGCGGCCGTTGTGGCACTGACCGAGAGCGGCAAGATCGTACTGGTGCGTCAGTACCGCACCGCCATCGACCGCGTGACGGTCGAGATTCCCGCCGGCAAGCTCGATCCAGGCGAGGACCCGCTCGATTGCGCCAAGCGCGAACTGCACGAGGAGACGGGCTTTAGGGCTGGTCGTATTCGCTTTTTGACGTCGATTGTCACGTCCTGCGGTTTTTGCGATGAGATCATCCACATCTACTTGGCCACCAAGCTCGAGTTTGATGCGCCCAACCCCGATGATGACGAGTTTGTCAACGTGGACCTGGTGCCGCTGCACGAGCTGATCGACGCCGTGCTCGACGGCAAGATCGAAGACGCCAAGACCGTCGTGGGCGCCTTGGCCTGCGATAGCATCGCGCACCGCTTGGGTGGGGCCGAGCTGTAACGAGCGGGAATAGCCCTGGGACAAGAACTACTGATTACTTTGTCCCAGGGCCTTATGTTGCTGATATTTCTTTGAGGATCACATGTTTAAGAGGTTTCTTTCGTATTACGAGCCCCAGATGGGGCTTTTTGTTGCTGATACTGTTTGTGCTCTGGTGCTTGCCGCCATTGACCTGGCGTTCCCCATTATCCTGCGCAATTTGACCGGTGGGCTGTTTACTCAGGGTCAGGCTGCTATTATGCAGGCGCTCGGCATGATCGCGGTGGGCTTGGTGCTGATGTATGCCGTCCGCTGCGCCTGCCGCTATTTTGTGAGCTATTGGGGTCACGTGATGGGCGCGCGTATGGAGTCCAAAATGCGCGAGGACCTGTTTGACCAGTATGAGCGCTTTAGCTTTGCATACTTCGACCGCAACAGCTCGGGCGACATGATGAGCCGCGTGGTCAACGACCTGTTCGATATCTGCGAGGCGGCGCACCACGTGCCCGAGTGGATCATCATCTGCGGCATCGAGATCATCGGCTCGTTTGTGATCCTCTTTACCATTGCCCCGGTGCTGGCGCTCGCCATGGCCGTGGTGACGGCGGCGTTTGCGGTCATCATGTTTTGGCAGAACATGCGTATGCGCGAGGTTTTTAGCGACAACCGCAAAAAGATCAGCGGCATCAATGCGCAGCTGCAGGATTCGCTTGCGGGCATGCGCGTAGTCAAGAGCTTTGCCAACGAGGAGACCGAGCGCGCCAAGTTCCGTGCCTCTAACGATCGCTACCTTTCGTCCAAGGAGAACATGTATCACGCCATGGGCGTCTATACCGCGACGTATGGCCTGCTCTCGGGTGTGCTCTATGTGATCGTGGTGCTGCTGGGCGGCTGGCTGGTCGCCCAGGGACAGCTGCAGGCGGTCGATATGGCGACCTTTGCACTCTATATTTCGCTGTTCTGCACGCCGCTCGAGACGCTCGTCAATTCGGCCGAAACGTATCAGAAGGCTATCGCCGGCTTTAAACGTATGGACGAGGTGCTCTCGACCGCGCCGGATATCCAGGACAAGCCGGGCGCTACGGATCTGCAGGTGACTGCCGGCGCCGTGGAGTATCACGACGTGTGCTTTAACTACGAGGATGTCGAGCTGGGCGAGGGCTATGCCGACGAGCGTCCCGTTATCGACCATATGAATCTGTCCATCAAGCCCGGGCAGACCATCGCGCTGGTTGGCCCTTCGGGCGGTGGCAAGTCCACGACCTGTTCGCTGCTGCCGCGCTTTTATGACGTGGCTGCCGGATCCATTAGCATCGACGGCCAGGACGTGCGCGATGTGACGCAGCAGAGCCTGCGCCGCGCCATCGGCCTGGTGCAGCAGGATGTCTATCTATTTGACGGTACGATTGGCGAGAACATCGCCTACGGCAAGCCGGGCGCCACGGCAGAAGAGATCGCCGAGGCCGCCCGTCGCGCCAACATCGATGCCTTTATCGAGTCGCTTCCGCAGGGCTACGACACCGTGGTGGGCGAGCGCGGCAGCCGTCTTTCGGGCGGACAGAAGCAGCGCGTTGCCATCGCGCGTGTGTTTCTCAAGAACCCCAAGATCCTGATTTTGGACGAGGCGACGAGTGCTTTGGATAACGAGAGCGAGGAGGCGGTGCAGGAGTCACTCGAAGAGCTGGCACGCGGCCGCACCACGATTATTATCGCCCACCGTCTTTCGACCATTAAGCATGCCGATGAGATTGCGACCGTTGAGCATGGTCGCGTTGTGGAGCGTGGCACGCACGAGGAGCTTCTCGCCCGTGGCGGCACCTATGCCCGTTACTATCGAATGCAGTTCGAAGGTGCGCGTGCGCACGAGCTCGACTGATTGATATGACAGGAAGTTTATGGCTGACAAGAACCCTTTGACTCCGGAAGAAGTGACGGAGTTATTCTCCGAAATCGATGCATCCGGCGTCTTGGATCCCACGCTCGCCAAAAAGCGTACCGAGCGCATGCGTGAGAAGGAGGCTGCGGCCAAGCGCGGTGACAAAGCGGCGCTAGCGCAGCTGCGCAGCGAGGACCGCGCGAGCCAGGCAAAACATATCGACCCGCTGTCCGAGGACGATCCTTCGGGTTCGCAGGTGAGCCATACCATTACGAAGACTGCCATGGCCGTGGTTATCGGCATCTTGGTGCTGATCGTGGGCATGCAGATTGGCTACGGCGTGATGCGTCGCCTGAATACCGCCAACCTCTCCGAGAGCGTTTCGGTCGATACCGTTTCGACGGCGCTGAAGGGCGGCCTTGAGTGGGGCAACGGCTTTACGCAGTTCCCGCTCGACTTTACCGTCGATGAAGCCGATGAGCGTACGGGCACGGTCGAGGTGACGGTGTTGGACACATCGTCTGCCAACGAGCTCGAGCTGCTGTCCAACGGGCAGATCCAGGCCGCGGCGCTTGCGACCAACGCGCTGCTCAACGATAAGATCGACCGCGTGGTGTATAACGTTCACGCCTATATCGACGAGGATAGCAACATTCAGCACGATTCCTTCTTTGGCATGTTCCCCGCGCGGGGCCACCAGAGCGCCATTTTGACGTTCGTGTGGACCAAGAGCTCATCCAACGCCACGAGTATCGACTGGAAGATGCGCATCGTGAGTATGGATGACACCATCGCCGAGCGCATTCAGAAGCAGGTGAACTCGGTGTCGTCGTTGATTGAGGACCCGGTGGTGAGCCAGACCAAGATTGACGAGGAAAAGGCCGAACGTGACCTGGAGCATCGTCTGCATGGCCGCGAGATTTTCCGCGGCGGCAAGCCCGATCGCTCACCGTCCGAACTGCTGGAGCAGGACAAGAAAAAATAAGACGCCATCATCCCGCGTGAGCCAAGTGACCACGCGGGATGATTTTTCTGGGACGGGGATTCAAAAATCATTATGCATAGAAAGTCATAATTATCATTTCGTAAACATTTCAATGAAATTAACGCCATGAGGCATACTTGCGGTTACAATACCGCGAGGCCTAACTACACACCTTTAAGCCGGTCCTGTGAGACCGGGAAGGAGAATTATGGCGAACAACCATACCGCGGGCGCTGCCGCCCGCACCTTCGCGCCCAGCGAGCTTTGCCAGCGCATGCTGGCCAAAACCAGCAAGGGCACCTGCGGTCCCTGCATCCTGTATCTTGAGGATGGGACCATTTTTTATGGACGTGCATGCGGCGCCGCGGGCACCGCGACCGGCGAAGTCTGCTTCAACACCTCGCTCGAGGGCTACTTTGAGGTCATGACCGACCCGAG
Organism: uncultured Collinsella sp.; assembly: GCA_902475425.1. GTDB lineage: Bacteria > Actinomycetota > Coriobacteriia > Coriobacteriales > Coriobacteriaceae > Collinsella. The sequence goes on along the minus strand of CABRZJ010000004.1, from coordinate 29,434 downwards.
TTATGCCGGCCAAATCGTAACCATGACCTATCCGCAGATCGGCAACTACGGTATCGACGAGACCGACGTCCAGTCGGCCTTCCCCGGCGACGACGTGCGCCCTGCGAGCGCTCCGGCTATGCGCGGCATGATCGTTCGCGACATGTGCGCCACGCCTTCTAACTGGCGCTCGGCCGTCAGCGTGCCGGAGTACCTGCGCGCTCACGGCATCGTCGCTATCGAAGGTGTCGACACCCGCGCCCTGGTGCGCCATCTGCGCGACAATGGTTCCAAGATGGGCATTATCTCGACCGAGATCTTCGACGTCGACGAGCTTGCCGAGCGTCTGGCCGCAGCGCCCACGCTGGTAGGCGAGAACCTGGTCAAGACCGTAAGCTGCCCCGTACCTCACGAGTTTGTGGCCGCCGACCTGCCTGCCACGCATGACTTTGCGCTTGCGGTTGCCGCTCCTGCCCGTCACAAAGTGGTCGCCTACGACTGCGGTGTGAAGCGCGGCATTCTGGAGGGGCTGGTCCGCGCCGGCTGCGACCTTACCGTCGTGCCGTGGGACACGCCCGCGAGTGAGGTGCTCGACATGAATCCCGACGGCGTCTTTTTGTCCAATGGCCCCGGCGACCCCGACGCCGTGGTGGAGACCTACGAGCAGGTGCAGCAGCTGATCGGCAAGGTGCCGGTCTTTGGCATTTGCCTGGGCCATCAGATGATCAGCCTGGCCTGCGGCGCCCAGATGGAAAAGCTTAAATTCGGTCACCGCGGTGGCAACCAGCCGGTCGTGAACCTGGTAAGCCGTCGCGTGGAGATTACCGCGCAAAACCATGGCTTTGGCCTGCTGTTCCCCAGCCTGGGCAAGCTTGTCCCCGAGCTTTCCGGCGGCGAGACCGAGCATGCGGCCGATGGAGATCTGCGCGTCTGGGTGCGCCGCGGAATCGCGCCGGTCGTGATGAACGAGCGCTTTGGCCGCATTCGCCTGACGCACGTGAACCTCAACGACGGCACCGCCGAGGGCATCCAGCTGCTCGACGCCCCGTGCTTCTCGGTCCAGTACCACCCCGAGGCCTCGCCTGGCCCCACCGATGCTCACTATCTCTTTACCGCCTTTACGCGACTCATGGACGGCGAGGAGAACTACCTGGACATCGACACCGCGAAGGACCGCCTGGCTGGCTGGAATTTCGCCGACGATGGTTCCGCCGTTCTACCGAACGGCGGACCGGTCGACGCTGCGGCTGCATCTGGCACATCATCTTGCCGCTCTGCTTCGGACGCGCGGGCATAAGCCCAGCGCGCCCTCGCATCACGGCAACCTGATGCACCAGCTGCACCCTCGCTGACTTTTCCAAAACATTGAGTCAGCCTCTCTAGGAGGTTTTAAACATGCCGAAACGTACTGACATCAAGCGTATCCTCGTTATTGGTTCGGGCCCCATCGTTATTGGCCAGGCCTGCGAGTTTGACTACTCCGGCGCCCAGGCCTGCAAGGTGCTCAAGGAGGATGGCTTTGAGGTCATCCTGGTCAACTCCAACCCGGCGACCATCATGACCGACCCGGGTCTTGCCGACCGCACCTATGTCGAGCCCATCACCGCCGAATTTATCGAGCGCGTAATCAAGAAAGAGCGCCCGGACGCGCTGCTGCCCACGCTGGGCGGCCAGACCGGTCTGAACGCCGCCGTCGAGCTGGCAAAGGACGGTACGCTCGACAAGTACGGCGTCGAAATGATCGGCTGCGACCTGGCCGCTATCGAGCGCGGCGAGGACCGCAAGCTCTTTAACGAGGCCATGGCCGAGATTGGCCTGGAGGTCGCGCGCTCGGGCTATGCCTACAGCGTGGCCGACGCCGAGGCCATCGCCGAGCGCGTGGGTTATCCCTGCGTACTGCGCCCGAGCTTTACCCTCGGTGGCGCCGGCGGCGGCATCGCGCATACCCACGAGGAGCTCGTCTCCATCGTGAGCCAGGGCCTGGAGCTCTCGCCCGCCCACGAGGTGCTGGTCGAGGAGTCCATCGAGGGCTGGAAAGAGTATGAGATGGAGGTCATGCGTGATCACGCCGGCAACGGCATCATCGTGTGCTCCATCGAGAATCTCGACCCCATGGGCGTGCATACCGGCGACTCCATCACCGTGGCGCCGGCGCAGACCCTCTCCGACCTTGAGTATCAGCGCATGCGCGTGGCCTCGCTCGCCATTCTGGAGAAGATCGGCGTCGAGACCGGCGGCTCCAACGTGCAGTTTGCCGTGAACCCCAACACCGGCCGCCTGATCGTCATCGAGATGAACCCGCGCGTGAGCCGTTCGTCCGCGCTGGCCTCCAAGGCCACGGGTTTCCCCATCGCCAAGGCCGCCGCGCGCCTTGCCGTGGGCTACACGCTCGACGAGATCGTCAACGACATCACCAAGGCTACGCCCGCCTGCTTTGAGCCCACGATCGACTACTGTGTGGTCAAGGTGCCGCGCTTTGCCTTCGAGAAGTTCAAGGGTACCGACCCCACGCTCACCACGCGCATGAAGGCCGTGGGCGAGATTATGGCGATCGGCCGCACCTTTGAGGAGGCCTTTGGCAAGGCTATGCGCTCGCTGGAGGATGGCCACCAGGGCATTTGCGCCGGTGGCAAAGAGGGTGCCGATAAGCTGAGCGACGACGAGCTTGCTCAGGCCGTGGCAACCCCGACCGAGCATCGCATCTTCTTTGTGGTCGAGGCCCTGCGTCGTGGCTGGGACATCGCTCGCATCCATGCCATCTGCGGTATCGATCCGTGGTACCTCAACCGTATCAACGATATGGTGCAGGTCCAGGAGAGCATCCGCGACCTGCGTGTGGAGGATATCGACGCCGACGCGATGCGCCTGCTCAAGCAGTACGGCACGAGCGATGCCGAGATCGCTGCGCTGACCGGCTCGGACGAGCGCTTTGTGCGCGCCTATCGCAAGGGTCTGGGCGTGGTTCCCAGCATGAAGACGGTCGATACCTGCGCTGCGGAGTTCTCGAGCGCCACGGAGTACCACTACAAGACGTACGAGAACATCTACCGCACGAGCCCGGATGCCAAGAAGTGCGTGGCTCCCGACGAGACCACGCCGGCGGACAAGCCCAAGGCGATGATCCTGGGCGCCGGCCCCAACCGCATTGGCCAGGGTATCGAGTTCGATTACTGCTGCGTGCACGCGAGCTATGCGCTGGCGGCCCGCGGCTTCGAGACCATCATGGTCAACTGCAATCCCGAGACCGTCTCGACCGACTACGACACGTCCGACCGCCTGTACTTTGAGCCGCTCACCTACGAGGACGTCATGGACGTTATCGATGTTGAGCGACCCGACGGCGTCGTGGTGACGCTCGGCGGCCAGACTCCGCTTAAGCTGGCGCGCATGCTCGAGGAGAGTGGCGTCAACATCATGGGCACCAAGCCCGATGCCATCGACTTTGCCGAGGACCGCGAGCGCTTCGCCGCTCTGCTCGACAAGCTGGGCATCATGTACCCGCCGGCGGGCCAGGCAACCTCGTTTGAGGAGGCCGAGGCCGTGGCCGCGCATATCGGCTACCCGCTGCTGGTGCGTCCGAGCTACGTGCTGGGCGGCCGCGGCATGATGATCGCCTACGATGCCGAGCATCTGCGCGATTACATGGCCGAGGCCGCGCGCATTAGCCCCGACTACCCGGTGTATCTGGACCGCTTCTTGGAGGGTGCGATTGAGTCCGATGTCGACGCCCTGTGCGATGGCGAAGAGGTCTACATCGGCGGCATTCTGGAGCATATCGAGGAGGCCGGTATTCACTCCGGCGACTCTGCGACCTGCATCCCGCCGTTCAGTTTTAGCGAGAGCCTGCAGACAAAGCTTCGCGAGACCACCCGTCGCATCGCGATGGCGCTGGGCGTACGCGGCCTGGTCAACGTGCAGTACGCCATTAAGGGCGAGACCGTCTATGTGATCGAGGCCAACCCGCGTGCCAGCCGTACCGTGCCGTTTATCTCCAAGGCCACCGGCGTGCCGCTGGCCAAGTGCGCGGCGCGTATCATGGCAGGCGATTCCATCGCGAGCCTGGGCCTGCCGAGCGACGAGCGTCAGCTGGACTGGTTCTGCATGAAGGAAGCCGTTATGCCCTGGGGCCGTTTCCCGGGCGCCGACGTTATCCTGGGGCCCGAGATGAAGTCTACGGGCGAGGTCATGGGTATCGCCAAGAGCTATCCCGAGGCATATGCCAAGACGCAGCTGGCGATTGACTACAAGCTGCCCGACCCGAGCGCCGGCAAGGTGTTCATTAGCGTGTGCGACCGCGACAAGCGTCATATCCTTTCGGTCGCGCGTATCCTGCGTTACCTGGGCTTTGACATCTGCTCCACCGAGGGCACGGCGCGCGTGCTGCGCGGCGGCAACGTGACCTGCGAGGTTGTGGAGAAGATCAGCGGCCCGCACGACGGCGAGCGTCCCAACATCGGCGACCTCATCGCCGATGGCAAGATTGCGGTGATCATTAATACGCCATACGGCCCGGGCTCGCGTGGCGACGGTTATCTGCTGCGCACCGAGGCCGTGCGCCGCGGCGTGACCTGCGTGACCGCGATGTCTGCCGCCAACACGTACGTGAGTGCCATCGAGGCCGTGCGCGAGGACCAGCAGGGTCACGGCAGCGCCAACGACATGGGCATGGACGTCATCGCCCTGCAGGACCTGCCGCAGCACACGGTGTAGTTGACCTGGCCGGCCGGGGCGGCAGCCGGACACTTTCTCTCGGAAACTGGGCTTCGCGAAGTTTTCCGAGAGAAAGGATCGCCTCCCGCCCCGGCCTGCGGTGATTCAATAGCACCGTGTGCTGCCGAAGGGGCTTTGCGCGATGACTAGGGCTGAATAGAAAATGAGTGCGGGCGCCGTCGTTCATTCGAACGACGGCGCCCACGTTATATAGGAGGGACTTTCAGCCTCGTCAACCTCCCATTCCAAACCAAATCAGCCAACGTACGTCATGGCAATATCCGGTAGGTCGCAGGGTGTCCCGCGGCGGGCTGGGTTATTTAGCTGAGCGACTTTGCGAAGCAAGGGGAGCGAAGATAAAAACCCAGCCCGCCCCCGACGCACTGTGTCTAGACGGATTGCACCTCCCCCTGTTTCTAGAGATAAATACCATTTAGCGGTGATATTCAACCGTTCAAGATATTGTGTAATGGCATATTACGTCATATGACGTAATATGCCATAAGCAGTCAAGGATGATTGTCTGCGTTCAAGTCGAGAAAGGGGCAAAATGATTAAACTGTGCCGCGTCGATAGCCGGTTAGTGCATGGGCAGACCGTGTTCTCTTGGTATCCAGCGCTTAAAGCAAACGCTATTCTTGTGGTTTCAGATGAGTACGCCGCAAGCAAAGAGCGAATTCAAGCGCTGCGAATTGCAAAACCCGCTGATGCCAAATTGGTTGTCAAAAGTGTAGAAGATTCCATCGTGGCCCTTAACGGAAGCGCGGTGGATAAATACGAGCTAATTGTTGTTACGGGAAATGTACATGACGCCTGTGAAGTTGCGCGTGCGTGTCCAAAAATAACGTCTGTGAATTTAGGCGGCGCCCGACCGTTGGGGGATAGCGTAAAGGAGCTTGGCCCTGCTGTGCGCCTTTCCCAATCCGATATTAATGAAATTAAGAAAGCCATGGCTGATGGAATCGAGTTCGAGGTAAGGCAGGTTGCTAGTGAGAAAAAACGCATCGTAACAAGTTTTGATTTGTAGGAAGAGAGAGAAATATGCTGCTTCAGGCTTTTCTGGTTGGTCTTGCTGCTGCTATAGGTCAATCGGATTATTTGCTCGGTACCGCGATGGTCGAGCGTCCGATTGTCCTCGGAGCGATTGTCGGTATTTTTTTGGGTGATATTCCGACTGGCGTTATTGTTGGTTTCCAGCTCGAACTCGCGTTTATGGGGGTCTGGCAGGTTGGTGCTGCCGTGCCGCCCAACGTAATTGTTGGTTCAGTTTTGGGAACAGCCTTTGCGATTACTATGGGTGCGGGTCCCGAGACCGCTCTGACTATTGCTATGCCCACTGCGGTGCTTGCCGGCATGTTTGACAGCCTTATGTATAGCGTTGTTACGCCTCCTATGGCTGTCTGGGCTGATCGTGGTGCCGAAAAGGACGACCCCAAAACGATTGCAGCCGCTATGTGGACCAATGGAATTCTCTACATCATTGCGCTTGGCTTGATTTGCGGCGTGGCTTTTTACGTTGGAAATGATGCTGTTCAGGCGCTGATTGACGCCATCCCTGATTGGCTTACGAATGGGCTTACGATCGCAACGGGTATTCTGCCCGCGCTTGGATTTGCGCAGCTTATGTCAATCCTGTCCACCAAGGAGCTGAGCTTCCTATTCTTTGGAGGCTTCTTGCTGAGTGCCTATCTAAATATTCCGACGATCGGTATCGTGGCGTTTTCGCTGATCCTGATTGGGATCCTCAATATGGCTCACATTTTTATGCCTGCCAGTGCGGCGGTCGCTAAGGAGGTTGACGATGACAACGAATTCTAATGATGTTCTTGAGCTCTCGCCGGAGTCAAATAAATCGACCGATAAGAGAATAACCAAGAAAGACTTAAAGGCGTTATTTTGGCGTAGCTTTCCACTCAACATCATGTGGAGCTTTGACCGACAAATGAACGTTGGTTTCTGCTACGACATGATTCCGGTAATCAAGCGGTTATACGATAAGCCCGAAGATCGGATCGAGGCATATAAGCGTCATCTTGAGTTCTACAATATTCAAGTTACGTTTAATCCTCTGGTCGCCGGCATTGTGGCCTCCATGGAGGAGGAGAACGCCAACAATCAGGACTTTGACGCCGCCTCAATTAACGCCATGAAAGCATCGCTTATGGCTCCGCTTTCCGGTATTGGAGATTCGCTGATCGCCAGTACGCTTCGCATGATTGCGACGGGCGTTGTGACGGGACTTTGCCTTTCGGGCAGTCTGCTCGGCCCAATCCTGTTCCTGCTTCTTTATAATGTCCCAACGATCCTGATCCGCTGGTTTGGGCTTCAGTATGGTTATTCGCTTGGCAGTGGCATGATTTCAAAGCTGAACGATTCTGATGTAATGCGCAAAGTTACGTCCGGCCTGGCGATTGTGGGACTAATGGTAGTTGGTGGAATGGTAGCGACCACCGTTGCAGTTACCACTCCGCTCGCTCTTAACTTCGGCGACACCGCGTTTAAGTTGCAGGAAACGCTCGACGGGATATTCCCGGCTCTTTTGCCGCTCTGCGCGTTCGGAATCATGTGTCTTTGCAATAAGAAACAGGTCAAAATAATTTGGCAGATTGTGGGCATTCTCGCTGCTGGTATTGTGCTCGGCGTCCTGGGGATTTTGGGCTAGAGAAGGCGTCCATCTTTTGAGATGCTGAACTCGAAGGACGATGCGTCTGCTCGCCAAACGGTTTTTGAATAGTGGAGCGGCATCTCATCGCAGGCATATGTGACGTGCTCGACAACGCTCACGGGGGCTCCAACGATATAACCGAGAAGGCTTGCTTCTTGGAGCCCCGCTATTCCTGCGGTGATTTTGAGCTTCTCAATACCGGTTGCGATGCTGTAATGGTTGGCGATCAGGTCGAAAAGACTGGCATTGTCTGTGAGAAGCTCCAGCAGTCCGGGTAGAGTGCTCTGCGTTGCATAAACGGTGTCGATGGCGCAGGGGGCATTTTCGATATAAACCAAGCGCGCAACTCGTTGCACTACGGTTCCGTTGTCAATTTTGAGCTCCCGTGCAATGTGGGCATCAGCCTTGATTAAGCCTGTTTCCAAGATGGACTTGGTTGTTTTATCGCCGTATTGGGGGTCGGCGCTCAAATTGAAAATGGTGCTTGTTCCTCGTTTCAGGGTGAGCTTCGATGGGTTTACGAATGTTCCCTTGCCTCGCAGGCGGTAGAGCAAGCTTTGGTCAATGAGATTCTGTACGGCGCGTCTTACGGTGATCCTGCTTACTTTGTATTGCTTGCAAAGCTCGGTTTCGGTGGGAATCTGACTGCCGCCGGGGAGTTCGCCAGAAACTATTTTCTTGAGGATGTCGTTTTCAACGGTCTGATAGAGAAGTTCTGGCTGAGTGAACTCGTCTTTTGCTGCAGGCATGGTGGACCCCTTGGTTTTCAGTTTCTTTAGTACATAGATATACGACAACTGAGGACATCATAAGCCGTTATCTCAAAAGTTATGGAAATATCGATTTGGCGTTATTGCCGAGAGGGGATTTAAGATGGGTAGACAATACGACGAGGCGTTGATTGGTGCCATTTCCAGTCGCTCGTTTATAACCGAGAAGAGAGGGCTCGAGGTTCAAATTCGTCCGGTTCCTGATGATGAAAGAGAGCATGTGCTTGACCCACGAATTCTCGAGGTATCCCGCAAGAAGATGCGGAATGTTAGCATGTCTCCGAGCTGGACGAGCCTTATTGGAATGCGTCATCGCCCGGATAAGCCGACATACCGCCTACTCGATGGTGAGGTTCAGCGCGATGAGATCCTCATGGAGGCGGCCGATCGCTATATAGATTTATTCGTCTGGACGCCACCAAATCATAAGGAGGCAAGTCCGGCGCTTGTTTACCTGCACGGCGGCGCGTTTATGGCGGGGAATGTTCTGCAATTTGAACATCAGCTCGAGTTCATCGCCGAAAAGTCTGGTGCAGTGGTGGTTTATCCGGAATACCGCTTGGCGCCGGAGACGGCATTTCCGGGGCAGATCGAGGATTGCGTTCTTGCTCTTGATTATGTGCGCGAGCATGCCGCGGATCTCGGAATCGATCCTCATAAAATAATGGTCGCCGGCGACTCCGCGGGAGGAAGCCTTACTAATGCGTGTGTTCAGCTCAGGGGTGCTGGAGCTGTAGCCCATGCCTTCGAAATCTATCCTGAAGTCGACCTTGCGGGCGAACAGGGCGAGGGATATGAGGATTTTCCTGCGATAGCCGATCAGGAGGACGTTGCGCGTTTTCGCATCGACCATCTTCGCGATTCGGACGGTCCGATGGTCGAACTTTGCGCACACGGAAAAATGTCTCCTCATGACCCGTTGATTTCTGCGCTAATGCTTGAGGACTGCACTGATTTCTCCCCGGTGACTATCGTGACATCCGAATACGATCCGCTTCGTATCCCCGATGAAAAATGGGCTACAAAATTACGGTCTTCAGGAATCGATGTTGAGGTCATCGAATATGCCGGGTGTGACCATGGTTTTTTCGATCATTTTGGCGTGTACCCGCAATCGGAAGACGTGTGTTTGTTGATGGCCGAGAAGCTTAAAGAAATGGCTGCACAATAACGTCTCTCGGCGATAAGGGACTGAAGTCGCCTGTGTTTCTGCGTTTGTGGTTCTCGGTCTGATTATAAAAATGAGGCTTGCTCCTTGCCCGAGTGGGTGGGGAGCAGTTTGTTTTTTGTAGCGATGCGAGGCGAATGCCGCGTGCTTTAGATTGCCATTTTGCTTCGCTGTATACCACTTGACGTAATAAAAGAGGCAAGGGCGGTGCGAGGGCCAACAGTCATTCTAAGCTCGGATTCGTATCCTAAAAGGTTGTTTCTGTTGCGCGGCACAATATAGCAAAAAAGAATGATAAAATGAATTCGAAAAAGAATTCATTTTTAGGAGGTATGTATGCCTGCCTTGCAGATGCTCGACAACCTTGTTCCAATTAGCGATTTCAGCCACGGTAAGGGCTCGGCTGCCTTTTCGAAGGTTGGGGACGACAATCCTGTTGTGGTCCTCAAACACAACAAGCCAGCATTTGTGATTGTGACACCCGATGAATACAGGGAAGCGAAGCAAGCGGAGGAGGACCTCGCCTTGTTAACGTTGGCGCTTAAGAGAGTGGCTGCGACAGGTGACGATGCGCTTGTTTCCCTGTCTGATGTTATGGAAGAGCTGGGTGTGAGCCAGGACGAACTCGATCAGATGGATGAGGTCGAGTTTGAATGAGTGGGTACGAAGTCGCTTTCTACCCAGATGCTCTCAAGGATATTAAGCGTCTGGACGGCTCCCAACGAAAGATTGTCCTTAAGGCTATAGAAAAAATCAGAACGAACCCATTGCCGCAGAACGAGGGTGGATTTGGCAAGCCTCTTGGAAACAAGGCGGGTACGGATTTGACTGGCTTTATGAAAATCAAGCTCAGGGGAAGTGGCATTCGAATCGTGTACCGTCTCATCAGAATTAAAGAAAAAATGGCCATCGTAGTGGTAGGCGCTCGCGAAGACATGGAAGTCTACCGAACTGCTCAGAGACGAACACTCGATTTCGAGAAATGGGCGGAAGAGAATATCTAGCTTTAACGATGAACGACGAGTGAGCGTTGGTAGGGCCCTGACGAATTAGATTCGTCAGGGTTTTTTCTGGACCAATTGCCTTTCAGCCTCCGTTAACCTTTCTTTCCAATTCACCAGCCAACGTACGTCATGGCAATCCCCGGTAGGTCGCAGGGTGGCGGCTGAGCCTTTCCCTCGGGAAACTTCGCGAAGCCCAGTTCCCGAGGGAAAGGCTCAGCCGCCACCACAAAGACCGCAGGGACGGGAGCGGCTATACTACTCTCAGTAGTTAAGGGTCGCGGATCCGCCGCGTCACCGCTCTCAACAGGAGGTCTTTGTTTATGGCAGATCAAAAGCCGGTTGTCGGGATCATCATGGGTTCCAAGTCCGATCTGGGCGTTATGGAAGGCTGCACCGCCGAGCTCGAGGCGCTGGGCGTGCCCTATGAGCTTGTCATTGCGAGCGCACACCGCACACCGGCGAAGGTCCACGAGTGGGCTTCGACTGCCGCCGATCGCGGTATCAAAGTGATTATCGCCGCCGCCGGCAAGGCCGCTCACCTGGGTGGTGTCGTGGCTGCCTTTACGCCGCTGCCGGTCATCGGCGTGCCTATGAAGACGAGTGACCTGGGCGGCATGGATTCGCTGCTGTCGATGGTGCAGATGCCTTCGGGCGTGCCCGTGGCCTGCGTTGCCATCAACGGCGCCAAGAACGCCGCCATCTACGCCACGCAGATTCTGGGCGCTTGCGACCCCGAGTACCGCAAGGTTATCGAGAAGATGAAGCAGGAGATGGCTGACGCCTAGGCGTTCCGCCGTTTCGCCGCAGTATAAGGAGAGCCATGTCCGACTATCAGGGAAAACGATTCAAGGCTTCTCAGATTCCCGATCCGTCGAAGCCGGGTGCTGCCAGTGCGGCGCAGCAGGGTCGGACATCCTCTCCTCAGCAGCCGCGCGCGCCGCGTCCTGTGACGCCGGCGACGCATCGTCGACAGGACGCGCCGGCTGCGTATCGCCCTTCGTCATATGGCACGGCAAAGAAGCAGGCCCGGACGCCGAGGCAAACGAGCGGCGCGGCGTCCAGCTACACTGAGCCGCCGCGCAAAAAGCGCCGCTCCATTATTCCCATTCTGCTCATCATCATCGGCATCGGTCTGATTGTTGCCGCCGCTGCCATCTTTATCAATGCACAGATTGGCTACAAGCAGGCGAGCGAGTCGTATCAGAAAATCGAGAAGCAATATGTAAGCGATAAGGACGCCAGCGGCGTGCCGACTATCGACTTCGATGCGCTTGCTCAGACAAACCCCGAGATTGTGGGTTGGATTTATGTGCCGGGAACCAACATCAACTATCCCGTGGTGCAGACCAACAACAACTCCAAATACCTCAACACGCTGTTCGACGGTACGGCCAATGCATCTGGGGCCATTTTCCTGGATAGCGATGACACCGCGCCGGGAATGGTTGACCAGCAGACCACGATCTACGGCCACCATATGAACGATGGGTCGATGTTCAACGTGATTTCGGATACGACTGACCAGGCAACGTTCGATAGCATTGAATATGTGTACTACATCACACGGGATGCTACGTATAAGCTGCGTCCGCTGGCGACCAAGGTCGTTGAGGATACGTACTCCAAGGCGCGCACGCCCAATTTTGAGGGCGATGACGGGCTCAAGAACTACCTGTCCGAGATGCTCGACGGTGCCTCTGCCGTGGCGAGCGATGCCACCGATCGTGCCGCTTCGGCAACCAAGGTCGTGACGCTTGTGACCTGTCGTTCGTTATCGCTGAGCAACACGCGTGCTGTCATGGTGCTCACGCCGGTCGAGGAATAAGTTGTTCGAAAGTAGCTAAAAAAGCCCCGTTCCAAATTGGCTACTCGACGACGGTAAGGGAGAAATGATGCTCGAGAATGGCAAAATGATGCCTTCGGTTGATGCTTGGCTGCGCGAGGCCAAGGCCGATTCGTCGGCACCTGCGTGCGGTATGTATCTGACACATAACGGTGTGGTGCGCGCGACGCCCAAGGCCGAGGCGCGCGGTGTCGAGACCGATGGCGTGGCGCCGGGCCACAAGGTGGGCGGCATGGTGTTTGGCTACGACGCCAGCAAGGTACAGGCCGCCATCGAGGCGACGCGCGCGATGCCGGGTGTCGGCTATGTGCGCGTGTGGCTGGCAAGCGGCGAGCTTGCCGTAGGTGACGACATCATGCTCGTGCTCATCGGCGGGGACATTCGCCCGCACGTGGTCGATGCGCTGCAGGCGCTCGTTGGCACCATCAAGAATGAATGCGTGAGTGAGGTCGAGCGCGAGGCGTAGAGGCTTGCGTCGATAGAAGTATCGTTTATAAAAATGCCCACCGGTACGTGTGATACCGGCGGGCATTTTGCGTTTTGGGCGCGGTTGGCGCTACACGCGCGTCGCATCCTTGGGGCTCATGGTCATGCTCTGGAAGCGGTTCTCCATGTAGTCGTTATCGAAATACTTGCCGTAGAACTGCGCGACGGGAATATCCGGCTCCGTGCCGTTGACGCGCTGGTACCAGTAGTCGAGCGACTGCAGCGTCATGACGCCGTCGACCAGCATAATGACGGTAAAGATGACGGTAGCCGAGTAGCGACTCTTCCACGGAATCATGTTGATGAGCTTGAGCAGCCTCGGCAGCAGCAGCTTGATCCAGATAAGGCCACCCAGGCCCCACAGGCAGGCAAAGCCCGTGCAGGTGCGTCCGCCCGTAAGGACGGCGAGTGGGTCGGGCATGCCGAACAGTTTCATGTGCGAGTAGCTCCACGACACCACGCCAAATGAGGTCTGCATAAACCAGCCTACAAACACCTCGAAAGCGCCGCCGATCAGGGCACTTACCAGGAAAATGATCAGAGGATTCTTTTTATAGAAGCGGTTGAGCGCCATGGTCATGAGCACCGCGCCAAATCCGTAGATGGGGCTAAAGGGGCCAAATAGCATACCGGCCCGGTCCTGATAGACGCCGGGATCGACGACGACCATATGCCAGACTTCCTCGAGAATGAGACCTAACACGCTGCAGACGAAGAATACCCAGAACAGGTTGAAGTAGTTGAGCTTGATGTAGCCCTCGCCGGTTTCGTCGCGGCCGAGCATCCCCTCGGCGGCGGCATCGCGGTCGAGCATCTCTTGCAGACGGCGCTGCAGTTCGCGCTCCTGGCGTAGCGTGGGGTCGACGGTGGCCGACAGCGCAATGAGGATACCGAGCTGAATGGCGGGGCGCAGCAGGAAGGGTCCGATACCCTGGAGCATCACGTCAACTAAAAGCTCCACGACGGTCAATGCGATGAGGACGTAAGACAGGCGGGCGGCATTGCGCCGCTGGTCCTTGATGAGGTCCAGGCCAAAGACGATTAAGATGATCGCGCTTGCCGCCGAGAGCATAATGCCGGCGACGATAAGGCCAACCGCGACCAGGGTGTTATCACCGAGCTTAGCGGCGGCGTTGCCGTTAATGAGTGCGGTGATGACCTGCCACATAAAGACGGCGACCGACGGGAGTGTGCCCACGCCGGACAGGATGCACAGGACGGCGTACACTTTAATGATGAGGGGAATCTTCTTGACCTCCGTGGCGCTGGGGACGCTGGGGTCGAGTTCGTTTCGATCCATACAGAACCTTTCTCGCTTTGTCCTAGGTTACTAGGATACGCCGCCGACCTGCTAAAAGACAGGACGAACGTCCCAATTGCAACTTTGCAATCCCCAACGGTGGACGCGGCGGCCATATGGGGGCGCGGGCGCTTGCACTGGGCAGACCAATAAAATGTTTGGCCGCAAAACGGATTATTAGCTCGGTGGGCTTTTAAAAAGCGCTGCTCATGCGCTGGGGAGCGCGTCGCGCCGTGCGTATAATAAGGCGGGTAACGCCAAAATACGAGGCTCTGAGGGGATGCCATGTCTCAAGAAACCATCCGCGCGGCCGAGCGCGCCGCGGGACAGGTGAACGCCATGTCGACGTATGATCCGGACTCCGACCAGCTGCATGAGGAATGCGGCGTTTTTGGTGTGTGGGCGCCCGATCGTGACGTGGCTCGACTGACGTACTTTGGCCTGCGTGCACTGCAGCACCGTGGCCAAGAATCGGCGGGAATCGCTGTTGGTGACGGCGGTACGGTTATGGTCCGCAAGGACCTGGGCCTGCTCGACCGCGTGTTCTCCAATGCCGACTTATCGACGCTCTCCGGTCAGCTGGCCGTGGGTCATGTGCGCTATGGCACCGCCGGCGCCAAGAGCTGGGAAGCCTCTCAGCCGCACCTCTCTACCATCAATAGCGTCATTATCGCGCTCGCGCACAACGGCACCCTCGTCAACACCGACGAGCTGCGCCGCCAGCTGATCGAGCTGGGCGTGCCGTTCCTCTCCAACTCGGATTCCGAGGTCGCGACCAAACTCATCGGCTACTTTACTCAGCGTACAGGCCATCTGCGCGAGGGCATTCGCAAGACCATGGAGCTCGTGCGTGGCGGCTACGCCATGACGCTCATCAACGAGCAGGCGCTCTATGCATTCCGCGATCCGCACGGCATTCGCCCACTCGTGCTGGGCAAGCTGGTGGACGAGGGCCTGGACCAGGCCGATGCCGCATCCGTTTCGAAGCTGCCGTCGCAGGACGGCGCCGCGACGGTCGACGCCACCACCCGTGTCACCCGCGCCGGCGGCTGGGTCGTCGCCTCCGAGACTTGTGCGCTCGACATTGTGGGCGCCGAGTACGTCCGCGACGTCCGTCCCGGTGAGATTTTGCGCATCAGCGCCGAGGGCCTTGTGTCCGAGCAGGGTGTGCCCGCTGCCGAAGAGCCTGCTAACTGCATCTTTGAGCAGGTCTACTTCGCCCGCCCCGATTCCATCATGAACGGCAAGAGCGTCTACGCCTGCCGTTACGACATGGGTCGTCAGCTGGCACATGAGGAGCCCGTCGAGGCCGACCTGGTCATCGGCGTGCCTGACTCCGGCCTGCCGCCCGCGGAGGGGTATTCGCACGAGAGCGGCATTCCCTTTGGCGAGGGCCTTATCAAGAACCGTTACGTGGGCCGCACGTTTATCGAGCCTACGCAGGAGTTGCGCGCCATGGGCGTGCGTATGAAACTCAACCCGCTGCGCGACAACATCGAGGGCAAGCGCCTGGTCGTCATCGACGACTCCATCGTCCGCGGCACCACCATGGTGCAGCTCGTCAAGATGCTGCGCAACGCCGGCGCCAAGGAGATTCATATCCGCATCAACTCGCCCGAGGTCATCTGGCCGTGCTTCTACGGTATCGATACCGACGTGCAGTCGCAGCTTATCAGCGCCAACAAGACGGTCGATGAGATCTGCGAGTACATTGGCGCCGATTCGCTGGCCTTCCTTTCGGTTGAGGGCCTGCTTAAGGTCATGCCCAAGGGCGGTTACTGCGATGCGTGCTTTACCGGACGCTACCCCGTAGCGATTCCCGAGAGCTTTGGCCGCGACAAGTTCATGGAGGGCTTTAAGCCCCGCAACCTGGACAAGCCGTTGCACTTTGACGACGACGCCGTGGTCGAGAAATACGACGACCGCAGCTGGGAAGAGGAGCACGGCGAGGCCTAAAATCTGCCATGTAGGGACAGGTTTATTCTGGTAGGTTTTACCTGCTGTTTTGTTGATATGACGGCGCGTGCTGTTATGGCGCGCGCCGAAATGAACGCAACTATGAGCACCGTTTGGCGCCCGCGCGGCGCCACGGTAGTGGGAGAGGAAGGCTCAGATGAGCGACAGCAAGCATGTGACGTATGAGGACGCCGGCGTCGATACCGCCGAGGGTGGCCGCGCCGTCGACGCTATTAAGCAGATGGTCAAGGACACCAACCGTCCCGAGGTCATCGGCGGCATCGGTGGCTTTGGTGGCTTGTTCTCGGCTGCCGCGCTTAAGGATATGGAAGACCCGATTCTGATTAGCGGTACCGACGGCGTGGGCACCAAGCTCGTGCTCGCCCAGATCATGGACCGTCACGAGACGGTGGGCCAGGACCTGGTTGCTATGTGCGTCAACGACATTTTGGCTTCGGGCGCCGAGCCGCTGTTCTTCCTGGACTACGTTGCCATCGGCCACATCGAGGCCGAGCACATGGCAAAGATCATCAAGGGTGTAGCCGACGGCTGTAAGCTCGCGGGCTGCGCGCTCGTGGGCGGTGAGATGGCCGAGCACCCGGGCGTCATGGCCCCCGCCGATTACGACCTCGCCGGCTTTACCGTGGGCGTCGTCGACCGTCCCAAGATGCTCGACCCCGCAAACGTCCGCCCGGGCGATGTGATCCTGGGCCTGCCTTCCACCGGCGTGCACTCCAACGGCTACTCGCTCGTGCGCAAGGTCATCGGCGTCGACGGCATTAAGCCGGGCACGCCCGAGGCCGCCGCTAAGGCGGAGGAGCTGAGCCGTCCGCTCGAGGAGCTCGGCGGTGCTTCGCTGGCAGACGCCCTGCTGGCTCCCACGCGCATCTACGTCAAGCCGATTCTGGAGCTGCTGCGCGGCGGCGCTCCGGTGCACGCCATTGCCCACATCACTGGCGGCGGTATTACCGAGAACCTCAACCGCGCGCTCGCCGACGACGTCGACGCCGTGGTCACCCGCAACGGTGCCGAGATGGGCTGGGACGTTCCTCCCGTCATCACCTACGTGTCGCGCCAGGCCGAGCTCGCGCCCAACGAGGCATGCAAGACCTTCAACATGGGCGTCGGCCTGTGCCTGATCGTCGCTCCCGAGGACGAGGCCGCGGTGACCGAGGCCCTGGTCGCGCTGGGCGAGAAGCCGTTCCGCGTGGGCGAGTGCGTCGAGGGCTCCGGTAAGGTCGTGTACTCCGATGAGCGCTAACGAGCAGATGGCTGCTGCCGAGGGCCTGGGCTTTGTGCCCTACACCCGTCCGACCGGCACCGATACGGCCGAGCCGCTCAAGATCGGTGTGCTCATCAGCGGTTCGGGTACCAACCTGCAGGCGCTGATCGATCTGATCGCCGCCGGCAAGCTCAACGCTTCGATTGAGCTTGTGGTGTCGAGCCGTCCTTCGGCTAAGGGTTTGCAGCGCGCTGAGCGCGCGGGCATCCAGACGCTCACGCTGTCCAAGGATGTCTATGCCGACCCCATCGCCGCCGACGAGATCATCGCGCACGAGCTGCTCGAGCGCGGCTGCGAATATGTGGTCATGGCCGGTTACATGCGCATGGTGCACACGCCGCTGCTGGCGGCGTTTCCCAACCGCGTGGTCAACTTGCATCCGGCACTGCTGCCGAGCTTTACCGGCGCGCATGCGATCGACGATGCCTTTGCGCGCGGCGTCAAGGTAACCGGTGTGACCGTGCACTTTGCCAACGAGATCTACGACAACGGCCCCATCATCGCCCAGCGCGCGCTGGCTGTCGAGGAAGGTTGGGATGTCGACACGCTCGAGGAGCACATCCACGCGATTGAGCACGTGCTGTATCCCGAGGTTGTTCAGATGCTCGCCGACGGCCGCGTCCACGTGCTGGAGAGCGGCAAGGTCGCAATTGACGCGCCTCGCGGCTAGCGGCGCACAGTACAATTTAGCCGAGTAGTCAGGGTGGTCATTGGCGCCAAGGCGCGCGTGGCCACCTTTTGTTTTGGGTAGTCATCGGGAACGGGCTTTAACGACTGGTCATTCAAGAACGTCGCAGGTGACTAGGTGAGAGAGGTGAGCGCATGGCGGATAACGAAGCGCTGTTTACGCCTGAGCTGGTGTTTTTTGATTGGGAGTGTGCGACGCCGGATGAGGTGTTCGCGCGGCTCGAGGGCGAGCTTGCACCACGTGGCTACATTGCATCCGGTTGGCTCGACGCCGTTCGCACGCGCGAGGATGCCTATCCCACGGGTCTTGCCATGCCGGCGGCAAACATTGCCATTCCGCATACCGATCCGGGGTTTGTGGCCAAGCCCTATATCGCGGTGGTGAAGCCCGCCGCGCCCGTGACATTTAACGCTATGGCTGGCATGGGCGCTCCGGTGTCGGCGCAGATCGTCATTAATCTGGGCATCGCCGAGCCGGGAGGCCAGGTCGAAGCCCTGCAGGCGCTCATGAACATCTTTATGGACGCCGATGCCGCAGCCGACGTGCTCGGCCAGACCACGTCCCAGGGCATGGTCGACGCCATCCGCCGCCACTTCTAAGGTGGGGCTGAGTCGGCACTTGGGGACTGTCCCTAACTGCCGGCTGCCAGAGCTGTCCCCTTTGCACCAAAATGGTGCAGATTAATCTGTCCCCAATGCACCAAGCGTGCCGCGGGGGCTGCGTTGTGACACAATGGCGTTTGTTCGATTCGTTATGCGAAAGGCCAACTATGGCAAATAAGAAAAAGAACTCCGAGGCCGCGCCGACGCCCGAGCAGCAGGCCCGCGCTGCCTCCAGCTCTCGCAAGAAGCAGCGCAAGACGTACGTGTCTAAGACCGTCAAGATCGTTCTGGTGGTCATCGGCGTGCTGGCGATGCTGCTTTCCGTCTCGGCGATGGCGTGCTCCGGCCTTATGTCGCAGGCTGAGGACACCTCGGGCTACAAGCTGACCGGCGGTGTTGCTGCCACTATCAACGGCACCAACCTTACCGAGGACACCGTGACCAAGCAGATCATGAGCATGCGCACGTCCTACGGCTACACCAAGGATGAGGATTGGGCGCAGTATCTGGTTGACAACGACCTCACGCCCAAGAAGTACCGCAAGCAACTCATCGACTCCTACACGCAGCAGATTCTGCTTCAACAGGCACAGAAGGAGAACGGCGTGACGGTGTCGGACGAGGAGGTCGAGAAGGCTTGGAAGGACGCGTGCAAGAGCGCGGGCGGTGCCAAGGCCTTTAAGAAGACCCTCAAGACCTACGGCTATACCGAGGACACCTACAAGGACTCGCTCAAGGAGAGTCTGGCACAGCAAAAGCTCAAGGACGCCGTGGCGCCCACCAGCAAGCCCAAGGACAGCGAGATTGTCGATTACATCAACGAAAACCTGTCCAGCTACAACGACGCCCGCCGCTCGTCGAACATCCTGATCAAGGTTGATTCCGACGCTTCCGACGAGGACAAGGCTGCCGCCAAGGCCAAGGCGCAGGAGTGCCTGGACAAGATCAACTCCGGTGAGCTGAGCTTTGAGGACGCCGTTGAGCAGTACTCCGAGGACACCGGTTCCAAGGAGAAGAAGGGCGATGTGGGCTGGGATAAGCTTACCACCTTCGTCGACAGCTACCAGACGGCGCTCGAGGGGCTCAACAAGGGCGACGTGAGCGACGTGGTCGAGTCGACGTACGGTTACCATGTCATCAAGTGCACCGACTACTTCCATGTCGATAATCAGGTTGATGATATCAACCAGGTGCCCAAGGCCATCAAGAAGTATGTCTCCAACGTGGTGAAGACGCAGGCGGCCAGCACCGCGTACAGCGAGTGGCTAGAGCAGTACAAGAAGGATGCCGACATCACCGTTAATCCCATGCCCAAGGACGTACCCTATAACGTGAGTCTGAAGGGCGTCACCAAGAGCTCGACCGACGATTCGTCGACGACTGAGTAATCATGGGGCGGTGCTCGCACGAGTGCCGCCCACGCTATTAGAGAGGATTTGCAGATGACCAACGAAGAGCTGCAGAAAGAAATGATCGCGGCCATGAAGGCCAAGGACAAGGTTCGCCTGTCCATCATTCGCCAGGTCAAGGCCGAGGTG
Organism: uncultured Collinsella sp.; assembly: GCA_902475425.1. Classification (GTDB taxonomy): domain Bacteria; phylum Actinomycetota; class Coriobacteriia; order Coriobacteriales; family Coriobacteriaceae; genus Collinsella. The sequence continues at coordinate 9,443 of CABRZJ010000004.1, read as the reverse complement.
AAGAATATCGAGGTTAACGAGCGCCGCGATGTGACCGAGGAAGACGTCAACAGCATGATCAAGCGCCTGATCAAGCAGACGAGCGAGACGCTGGAGATGTCCATCAAGGCCGGCACCGACCAGGAGCGTACCGACAACCTGACCGAGCAGGTCAAGATCCTGGAGAGCCTGCTGCCCGCGCAGGTTTCGGGCGAGGAGCTCGAGGCCCTGATCGAGCAGGTTATCGCCGAGCTGGGCGCCACGTCCAAGAAGCAGATGGGCCAGGTCATGGGTGCCCTGGGCAAGGCCACCGGCGGCAACTTCGATAAGCCGGCCGCAGCAAAGATCGTCGGAGCCCGCCTCGCGTAGGGGCCGAGTGGCACACAGTTGAGGCTGAGGGGGCGTGGCCGTCATGGTCGCGCCCCTTTTTGCTGGGCTGGGCACTCATTGGGGACAGGCTTAAATGAGTGCCCAATGAGCAGGTACTCATTTAAGTCTGTCCCCAATGAGTGGGTGGAAGGTTGCGGGTTCTTTACGGGAATGTAGTGTGGGCTGCGGAAACGTGGTTCTTTCCGTACAATAGTTCAACTCATGTAAACGCAGGGAAGGGACATTCATGGCAGACATGATCGAGATCAAGCATCTCAACAAGTACTTTGGCGACCTGCATGTGCTCAAAGATATCAACCTCACCGTCAAACGTGGCGAGAAGCTCGTAATGATCGGGCCTTCCGGCTCGGGTAAATCGACGCTCATCCGTTGCGTCGATTATCTGGAGGAGCCCACGTCGGGCGAGGTTGTCATCGACGGTACGCCGCTCACCAAAAAGAATCACCTGGAGATGGCTCGCAAGTATAGTTCCATGGTGTTTCAGCAGTTCAACCTGTATCCCAACATGACGGTGCTGGGCAACCTGACGCTCGCGCCCATCAAACTGCAAAAGAAGAGCAAGGAGGAGGCGACCGAGATCGCCATCGCTGCGCTCAAGCGCGTCGGCATGGCACATAAGGCCGGCGAGTATCCGCAGAATCTCTCGGGTGGTCAGCAGCAGCGCATCGCCATCGCCCGTGCCCTGTGCACCAAGCAGCCCATCATCCTGTTTGACGAGCCGACCTCGGCGCTCGACCCCGAGATGGTCCAGGAGGTTCTGGACGTTATGATTGAGCTCGCGCAGGAGGACATCACCATGATCTGCGTGACGCACGAGATGGGTTTTGCGCGTCAGGTGGCCGACCGCGTCATCTTTATGGAGGACGGCCGCATTCTGGAGGAGGGCACGCCCGAGCACTTCTTCGATAACCCCGAGAACCCGCGCTGCCGCGAGTTCCTGTCCAAGATTCTGCACTAGGCGCGGTGATGGACATGACGGATATGACGAGGGCGGCCGTGTCGCGCCGTCACTTTTTGCGGCTGGCGGGCGCCGGCATGCTTGCGCTGACGGGGACCGCGCTTACCGGTTGCGGCAACTCCACCAGCGGCGAGGGCTCCGACAAGGGCTCTAAGCTTGCGGCCATCAAGTCGCGTGGACATCTGAATGCCGGCGTTAAGAAGGATGTTCCCGGCTACGGCTATTACGACACCGCCAAGGGTTGCTTTGAGGGCATGGAAGTCGATTTGTGCTACCAGATCGCCGCTGCCGTCTTTGGCGTGAGCTACAAGGAAGCCCGTGCCCAGGAGCTTGTCGAGTTTAACGACGTAACACCCAAGACGCGCGGCCCGCTGATCGATAACGGCCAGCTTGACGTGGTCGCGGCGACCTACACCATCACCGACGAGCGCAAGAAGAGCTGGGATTTCTCGACGCCGTACCGCACCGACTACGTGGGGCTCATGGTCAAGAAGCGTTCGGGCTTTACCTCGATTGAGGATCTGGACGGCAAGGTCATCGGCGTGAGCCAGGGTGCTACCACGCAGGGCCTGATCGAGCAGATGATCAAGGACAACGGCTTTAGCTGCAAGCCAGAGTTTAGGGCCTTTAGCGGCTATCCCATCATCAAGAGCTCGCTCGACGCCGGCAATATCGACGTCTTTGCCATGGACCGCTCCACGCTGGCCGGTTACATGAACGAGACCGTTGAGCTGCTGCAGCCCGAGGTCAAGTTTGGCGAGCAGGGCTACGGCGTGGCGACCAAGAAGGGCTGCGACCTTTCGGCCGTGGTCGATCAGGTGATTTGCGATCGCCTGGCCGACGGCTGGCTCGACCAAGAGGTCAAGACCTGGGGTCTTGTATAGGCGCATCGTCCAAGGAAGGAATCAAATGCTCGAAGGATTATTTGACGCCGACCGTTGGTCGACGACATTTCAAAATATGGGGCCCTTCTGGGAGGGCTTTGGCGTGACGCTGCAAGTGGTCGTTGCCGGCCTGCTGTTGTCGCTGGTGCTGGGCACGCTGCTGGGCGTGTTCTCTACCACTCGCTCGCGCGTGCTGCGCGCCATAAGCCGCGTGTACGTGGAGTTTTACCAGAACACCCCGTTGCCCGTGCAGGTGCTCTTTATGTACATGGCCGGTCCGCAGTTTTTGCAGGCCATAACCGGTGCCGACCAGCCGGTGCGCATCGCGCCGTTCGTGCTGGGCTTCTTGGGCGTGGGTCTGTATCACGCGGCCTACATTTCGGAGGTCATCCGCACTGGTATCGAGGCGGTTCCGCGCGGTCAGATGGAGGCGGCCCAGAGCCAGGGCTTCACCCGTGCGCAGGCGTACTGGTACATCGTACTGCCCCAGACATTCAAGATCATTCTGCCGCCGCTGTGCAACCAGGCGCTCAACCTGGTCAAGAATACGTCGGTGCTGGCGCTTGTGGCCGGCGGCGACCTTATGTACCGTTCCGACAACTTTGTGAGTCTGTACGGTTACCTGCAGGGATACATCGTCTGCTGCCTTATGTACTTCATCATCTGCTTTCCGCTCGCCATACTGGTGCAGTGGCTCGAGCGCCGCTCCAAGGAGCGTCCGCGCGGTGTGAGCCTGGCCGAGCTGGGGCTCGACAACGTAGAGGAGGCCTAGCGCATGGAAATCTTCAACGCGACCAACCTGCTCTACATTTGGGGCGGCTTTGTTAAGACGATCGAGATCTCGGCGCTGTCGATCTTTTTCTCGCTCATCTTTGGCACGGTGCTGGCGCTCGTTAAAAGTTATGCGCCCCGTCCATTCCGTATTTTGGTGAGCGCCTATATCGAGCTGTTCCGTTGCACGCCAAACCTGCTGTGGATCCTGTTTATCTACTTTACGGTGCAGGGTTTGGACATTGTGATTTCGACCATCGCCTTTACGCTGTTTACCAGCGCTGTTATGGCCGAGATTGTGCGCGGAGGCCTCAACTCGATTCCGCGCGGCCAGTTTGAGGCAGCGCAGAGCCAGGGTTTTGGCTTCTTTGCCACCATGCGCTACATCATTCTGCCCCAGACGTTTAAGACGATCATTCCGGCGCTGTTTAGCCAGTGCACGACCGTCATCAAGGACAGCTCGTATCTTTCGGGCATTAACGTGGCCGAGCTCATGTACACGGCCAACGTCGTGATGGCCCACGCGATCGATCTGTCGCAGGTGCTTATGCTCTACGGCCTGGTGTTTGCGATGTACTTTGTGCTCAACTTTGGTATCTCGCTGCTGGTGAGAGCATATCAGAGGCGAATGGTGGCAGCGTAGAATGTGGCAAAGGGACAGCCCCTTTGTCACATAGAGAAAGGAATCGCGATGAGCGATCTGGAGAACAAGAAGAATCCTGTGGTCATTACCATCGCGCGCGACTTTGGCGCCGAGGGCCACGAGATTGGTCGTATCCTCGCCGATGAGCTGGGGATTCCGCTGTACGATAACGAGCTGCTGGTGCGTGCTTCGCTGCGCGCGGGCGAGTCGCTCGACAAGATGGCCGCCTACGACGAGCGCCTGGCCGTGGAGAACATGGCGTTTCTGCCCGACCGCTACGATGCGCGTTCGTACTCGGACAAGTTGTTCCAAAAGATGAGCCAGGTGATTTTGGATCTGGGTGAGACCGAGAGCTGCATTATCGAAGGCCGTCTGTCCGATTATCTGCTGCGCAACAACCCCAACCACATCGCCGTGCTGGTGACTGCGCCCTTTGAGGACCGCGTCGAGATCGTGCGCAAGAAGCGCGGTCTCAACAAAAAGAAGGGCGCCAAGCTGGTCAAGCAGCAGCAGAAGGCGCGCGAGGCGTTCTATAAGCGCTACAGTGCCGGAAAGTGGAAGATGACGAGCGGTAAAGACATCGTCGTCAACCGCGCCAAGCTGGGCCGCGAGGGTTGCAAAGACGTTATTGCCGCAGCCTACCGCTACAAAGTAGCGCAGCTCGAAGACTAACCGACCAAAACCATCACAAAGGTGCCTGTCCCCATCGTGGTGGTTGGGTGGTCGGCATAGAAAAAGTCCCCGCCGGGCGTGTGCTCGACGGGGACTTTGCCGTTTGGTGGTTAGCGCTGTAGGTGATTACTCGCCCAGCAGGCTCTTGGTGATGGAGGCAGCGGCCTTCTTGCCGGCGCCCATCGCCAGAATGACCGTAGCGGCACCGGTGACGATGTCGCCGCCGGCCCAGATGCGGGGATCGGTGGTCTGGCCGGTCTCCTCGTCGGCGACGATGTAGCCCCACTTGTTGAGCTCCATCTTGCCGCCGATCTTCTTTGCGAAGGGGTTGGCGTTGGTGCCGATAGCCGAGATTGCGACGTCGCAGGGAATCTCCTCGATGGCGCCCTCGATGGGCACCGGGCGACGACGGCCGGACTCGTCGGGCTCTCCGAGCTCCATCTTCTGGACCTTGACGGCGCACACGGAGCCGTCCTCGCCAGCGACAAACTCGAGCGGGGAGACGAGCGGCAGAACCTCGACGCCCTCGGCCTTAGCGTGGTGCAGCTCGGCGCGACGGCAGGGCATCTCGTCCTCGGTACGACGGTAGGCGATGATGGCGTGCTCGGCGCCCAGACGCTTGGCGGTACGGACGGCGTCCATAGCCACGTTGCCGCCACCAAAGACGACGACGTTCTTGCCGTGCTTGGTGGGGGTGTCGTACTCGGGGAACTTGTTGGCCTTCATCAGGTTCACGCGGGTGAGGTACTCGTTCGCGAAGAAGACGTTGGGCAGGTTCTCGCCGGGGACGTTGAGGAACTTGGGCAGGCCAGCGCCGGTCGCCACGTAGATGGCGTCGAAGCCCTGCTCGAACAGCTCCTCGGCCGTGGCCATGTTGCCCACGACGGAGTTGTACTCAAACTTGACGCCCATGTCCTCCAGGCCGTCAATCTCGCGCTTGACGACTGCCTTGGGCAGACGGAACTCGGGGATGCCGTAGACCAGCACGCCGCCGCCGGTGAAGAAGGCCTCAAAGACGGTGACGTCAAAGCCGTTGCGGGCGAGCTCGCCGGCGCAGGTGATGCCGGACGGGCCGGAGCCAACGACGGCGACCTTCTTGCCGTTCTTGGGGGCCATCTTGGGCGTGGAGGCGAGCTCGGGGCGGTCACCCAGGAAGCGCTCGAGCTGGCCGATGGCCACGGGCTCGGACTTCTTACCACGGATGCACTTGCCCTCGCACTGGTTCTCCTGCGGGCAGACGCGGCCGCAGATGGCGGGAAGCATGGAGTCCTCGCGGATGGTATCGAGAGCGCCGCCGAAGTCCTTCGCGCGGATCTGCTCGATAAAGCGGGGAATGTTGATGTTGACAGGGCAGCCCTCAACACAGAACGGCTTCTTGCAGTTGAGGCAGCGCTCAGCCTCGGCCAGCGCCATCTCCTCGGTGAAGCCCTTGTCGACGGGGCGGAAGTCGCAGGCGCGCTCGGCAGCCGGCTCCTCGTTATCGGGGGTGCGGGGCGACTTCATATCGGCAACGAAACGACCGTTAACTAGTGGCATGCGCAGCTCTTTTCCTCATAGGCCTTGAGGGACTCGCCCTCTTCGGAACGGTAAGCGGCCTGGCGGGCACGAAGGTCATCCCAGTCGACCAGGGTGGCATCGAAGTCGGGGCCGTCGACGCAAGCGAACTTGGTCACGCCGCCCACCTCGACGCGGCAGCAGCCGCACATACCGGTGCCGTCAACCATGATGGGGTTGAGGGATGCGGTGATGGGGGTGTCGTATTTCTGGGCGGTGAGGGTCGAGAACTTCATCATCGGAACGGGGCCGACGCAGAAGACCTGGCTCACGGCCTTGTCCTGCAGCAGGCGCTCCAGCGGAGCGGTGACAACGCCCTGCTCGCCGTAGGAGCCGTCGTCAGTGGTGATGTGGATGTGGTCCTCGTCGAGGAGCTCGCGGAACTGGTCCTCCATAAGCAGGAGGTCCTTGGTGCGGGCGCCCATGATGGCGTGCACCTCGTGGCCGGTCTCGACCAGGTGCTTGGCGACCGGGAAGGCAATTGCCAGGCCGACGCCGCCGCCAATGACGGCGCAGGGGCCCTCGGCCATCTCGGTGGGAACGCCCAGCGGGCCCACGACGTCGCGCAGCGACTCGCCGGCCTCGTAGGTGGACAGCATCTCGGTGGTCTTGCCGATCACCATGAAGATGAACTCGACCCAGCCCTCGTCACCGTTCCAGCCGGCCAGGGTAAACGGGACACGCTCGCCCGTCTCGTTGGCGCGAACCATGAGGAACTGTCCAGCGTGCGCATGCTTGGCGATTGCAGGCGCCTCGATGCGGAACTTGAACACCTTCTCCGAGAACTGCGTCTTCTCCAGGATCTTATACATAGAACCCCTCTCTTGTTAGGGCCGCCGAACCGTGCCTCCACGGAAATGGACGGTAGCCCGAATAAAACCGTACGCGCACAGGCGTTGTGCAGACATACGGTGCAAATTATACCCTCATGGACATGTCACTTACGTGTGTCTTCGGCGGTTGGGAGCAGGGTTTATCCACTTTGGCCTACCAAAGGGGGAGAGGTTTATTTTGGTCGGTTTTATCAGGTAAAACGGCAAATGGGGCCGGCCTCGGGTTGTGATGAGGCCGGCCCCATTTGGGGTGCTATGCATGTATGTCGGCGCGCGGTTGATTGCGATGCCGCAACTGGGGCGTTTCCGCAGGTAAAACCTGCCGAAATAAACCTGTTCCTAAATGATAGGTTTTAGTGCTTGCCGTTGGCGGAGGCGGCGCCGTTGACATGGTCGCGGGCATAGACCACGCCGTGCACGATCGCCAGGCCGGCGGCGTCGGCCGCGCGGGCGCAGGTGTCTTGGAAATCCTCGGCCTCGCGGGCGCGCAGCTGCTTAAGAACGTAGTCGGCGACGGCCATCTTGCCGGGAGGGTTGCCGATGCCGGTGCGGATGCGGCTGAAGTCGCGGCTGCCCATCTTGTCGATGGTGGAACGCAGGCCGTTGTGACCGGCATGGCCGCCGCCCACCTTAACACGCACGTCGCCGGCGGGAATATCGAGCTCGTCGTGGATGACGAGCAGCTCCTCGGCCTTGATCTTGTACTCGCGGCAGAGTTTGGAGATGGGCCCGCCCGAGGTGTTCATGTACGACTGCGGCTTGACCAGTACAATCTGGCGCTTGCCGCCCTCTTCCTCGGGATCGTTGATGTTTATGAGCGCGACCTCGGCGCCTGCTTGGTTTTTCCAGTACGTGACGCCGGCCTGACGGGCCAGCTCGTCGATTGCTTTGAAACCAGCGTTGTGACGGGTCTCGGCATATTCCTCGCCAGGGTTGCCAAGTCCGGCAACCATGCGAATCTTAAGCGGCTGTGCAGCTGCCATATTTGTCCTTCCGTTACATAAAAAGTTTAATCAACGACAAAGGCTACCACGCCCGCCGAAGGCGAGGCTTTGCTTCAGCGAAATCCCACCAGACAAAAGCGCGGCCGCGGCAGAGCGAGCCGTCGGAACAGAAGAAACCCCCGCGCGACCTTTGCGAAGCAAGGGGGAGCGCGGGGGTTTCTTCTGTTCCGACGGCGATGCGCCGGGTTGCAAGGACGATGCGACTACAGCGCGAAGTCGCCGCCGACGAGCGTGGAGACGGGCTCCTCGTGGTAAACGGCGGAGATGGCCTGAGCGAACTCCTCGGCGACCGAGATGGTCTTGATCTTGCCGCCGACCTCGACGGGAATGGCGTCGGTGACGAGGCACTCGACGATCGGGGCGTCGTTCAGACGCTCGATGGCCGGACCGGAGAAGATACCGTGGGTGGCGCAGACGTAGATATCGCCAGCGCCCATAGCCTTGAGCTCCTTGACGTTGGCGCACAGGGTGCCAGCGGTGTCGATCATGTCGTCGTTGATGATGCAGGTCTTGCCCTTGATGTCACCGATGATGCCCATGACCTCGGCGGCGTTGTGGCGCGGACGGCCCTTGTGGGCGATGGCCAGGTCGCAGCCGAGCATGTCGGACAGCTTCTTGGCGGCCTTGGCGCGACCCACGTCGGGGGAGACGACAACCAGGTTGTCGGTGTCGAAGTGCATGTCGTTGTAGTACTGGCCAAACAGCGGCAGCGCGGACAGGTGGTTAACCGGGATATCGAAGAAGCCCTGGATCTGGCCCTGGTGCAGGTCGAGGGTGATGATGCGGTTGACGCCGGCGCGCTCGAGCAGGTTGGCGACGAGGCGGGCGGTGATGGGCTCACGCGGGCCGGCCTTGCGGTCCTGGCGGGCATAGCCGTAGTGGGTGATAACGGCGGTGATGGAGCGGGCGGATGCGCGCTTGGCGGCGTCGGTGGCGATGAGCAGCTCCATGAGCATGTCGTTGACGTTGCCGCCGGCCACGGACTGAATCAGGAAGACGTCGGCGCCGCGGACGGTCTCGTCGTAGCGGGCGTAAATCTCACCGTTGGCGAACTGCTTTAGCGTAAGGCCCGAAAGCTCGACCCCAAGGTACTCAGCAATCTTCTGAGCGAGGGGACGGTTGGAGGAACCGGAATACACGCGGATGGACTTGCGCATATTCTCCGACTTCTCGGGATCATTAATCGGCATTACCCTTCTCCTTTATATCGAATGCCATATAGATGCCTTGTTGCATTGTAACCGCGCGGCGGGGTTAATCGGGTCTTGATAACGTCTTTACCGTCAACGGACACGAACCGACCACTCATCCGGTTGCGCAGGTCACGATAGAAAAAGGAGCCGCCCCCATGGGAACAGCTCCTTAGATGCTTGGTAAAACGTTATACCTCGTCGTCCTCGTGCAGACGGCGGCGATAATCGGCGGCCCAGCCCTCAATATTTATCTGGCGGGCACGACCCAGGCCAAGTGCGTCTGCCGGGACCGGCTCGGTGATGACGGAGCCGGCGGCCACGAGCGCGCCGTCGCCAATCTGGGCGGGCGCGACCATCATGGTGTCGGAGCCGATGAAGGCATCCTTGCCGATGACGGTCTTGTGCTTGTGCACGCCGTCGTAGTTGCAGGTGATGGAGCCCGCGCCCACGTTGACGCCGGAGCCCATGGTGGTGTCGCCGATGTAGGACAGGTGCGGCACCTTAGAGCCCTCGCCGATCGTGGACTTCTTGATCTCCACGTGCGTGCCGGCCTTGGAGCCGT
>CABRZJ010000003.1:0-60638 GCA_902475425.1 uncultured Collinsella sp. | reverse complement strand
GTTGATGGGAGGCAGCCATGGGCTTCTTTGACAAGATGTTCGAGAAGAAAGAGTGCGCGATTTGCGGTACCGAGCTGGGACTTCTAGGTAAGACAAAAATCAATGAAGGCTACCTGTGCAAAGAGTGCGCCGGCAAGCTCTCCCCCTACTTTCACGGCTATCGCTCCAGCACCGCGGACGATATCCGTGAGCAACTCGCCTACCGCGAGGCCAACGCCGAGCGCCTGTCTTCGTTCAACCCCACGCGCACGCTTTCTGCCGGGCGCACCAATATTATGCTCGATGAGGACGCGGGCCTGCTGATCATCACTTCGCAGAGCCGCTGGCGCGACGCCAATCCCGACATCATCGAGTTCTCGCAGGTACTCGGCTGCGATATGGATATCGACGAGCAGCGCACCGAGATCTATCGCGAGACCAAGGACGGCGAGCGCGAGAGCTACAACCCGCCGCGCTACGACCTGGATTACGACTTTAATCTGACCATCCACGTCAACACGCCGTACTTTACCGAGATCAACCTGCGCGTGAACGACTCCACCATCGATCAGCGCGGCTCCATCGAATATCGCGAGGCCAAGCGCCAGGCAACCGAAGTCCGCGATGCGCTGGTGCAGCTGCGCCAGGAGACGCGGGACAGCGTCGTGGCCGCTAAGGCCCCCAAGACCGCGGTGACCTGCCCCTTCTGCGGAGCCACCACCATTCCCGATGCCAGCGGGCGCTGCGAATACTGCGGCGGCGCCATCGGCGCATAGCCCCCGGCACGGAAAGGACCGATCATGGCCTTCGAGAGCGTTAACTATCAGTGCCCTGCCTGCGGTGGCCCCTTGCATTTTGCAAGCGCCGAGCAAAAGCTCGTCTGCGACTACTGTGACTCGCGCTTTGAAGTCGAAGAAGTCGAGGCCCTCTATCGCGAGCGCCAGGACAAGGCAGATGCCAAAGCCGATGCCGCAGCCGCGGCACCCAAGCCCGCCGCCGACAGCGCGGTGCAGGAGCTCGCCCAAAACGCCGGCTATGTCTGCTCGTCGTGCGGCGCCGAACTAATCTCGGACGGTACCGTCGCCGTTACCACCTGCCCGTACTGCGGCAACCCCGCCGTGGCACCCGGTCAGCTCTCGGGCGACTTCTCACCCGACCTGGTGATTCCGTTTAAGCTCGGGCGCGATGATGTCATGGCCGCGCTCAAGGAGCATTACAAGGGCAAGATCCTGCTGCCCAAGAGCTTTGTCACCGGCAACCACATCGACGAAGTCCAAGGCGTTTACGTGCCGTTTTGGCTTTACGGTGCCCGCGTGGACGACGAAGTGTACTTTGATGCTACCAACGAGACCGTGACTGAGGAATCCGATCGTACCGTCACGACCACCGACCACTACGACGCCTACCGTAAAGGCAATATCTCGTTTGAGCGCGTGCCCGTCGACGGATCGTCCAAGATGCCCGACGGCCACATGGACGCCATCGAGCCGTTTGACTACGACGCGCTGCGCCCGTTTTCGGTCGCGTATATGCCCGGCTACATCGCCAACCGCTACGACGAGGACTGCGAAACCTGCAAGGCGCGCGCCGAACGCCGCATGGAGGAAAGTACGATCTCGGCCCTGCGCGAAACCGTCGTCGACGAGTACGACGACGCCACGGTCGAAAGCAAGCAGCTCGACTACACCTGGGAAGACAGCAACTACGCCCTGTTCCCCGTCTGGATGCTCTCTACCTCGTGGAACGGCAAGAGCTACCTGTTTGCCATGAACGGCCAGACCGGTCGCATGGTCGGCGAGCTCCCCTGCTCCAAGCCCAAGCTCGCTATCGCCTCGGTGCTGTTCTTTGTGATTGGATTTGTCCTCTCCCAGATCCTCTTCATGGGTGAGAACGCCTTCGACCCGGATTACCTCGCCTTTGACATCGAGGGCATCCTCATTAACATCGTCGCGCCGCTGATCATCGTGATCATCGCGGACGTGTTGCTGGTCGGTCAGCTCAAGACAGCCAACGAGGCCACCCACGCCGACGAGTACTGCGGCGAGCTCGACTTGACCGAGAAGCACGACACCTTCAGCCACACCGAGACCACCGTCGTCATGAAGGACGACAAGGACGACTAACCATCCCGACCAATACCACCCGGCCTTTGACGAGAAAGGAAGATCACCATGGGACTCTTGAAAGCTGGATTGGGTGCTGCCGGCGGCGTCATGGCCGACCAGTGGAAGGAATATATCTATTGCGAATCGATGCCTGCCGACGTCTTGGCCTGCAAGGGCAGCAAGCGCACCGGTGGCCGCAGCTCCAACACGCGCGGCGAGGACAACGTCATCTCCAACGGCTCCGTCATCGCCGTCAACGACGGCCAGGGCATGCTCGTGGTGCAAAACGGCAAGATCATCGAGGTCGCGCTGGAGCCCGGCGAGTTCGTCTTTGACACCGGCAGCGAGCCGAGCGTCTTTAGCGGCAACCTGGGCGACTCCATCAAGGAGACCTTCGCCAATATCGGCAGCCGTTTTACCTTTGGCGGCGACGCGGGCAAGGACCAGCGCGTCTACTTTATCAACACCAAGGAGATCATCGGCAACAAGTACGGCACCGCCTCGCCCGTGCCCTTCCGCGTGGTCGACAACAACATTGGTCTGGACGTCGACATCTCCGTGCGCTGCAACGGCGAGTATTCGTACCGCATCACCAACCCGCTGCTGTTCTACACCAACGTGTGCGGCAACGTGACCGATAGCTATACGCGCGACAAGATCGACAGCCAGCTTAAGTCCGAACTGCTCACCGCCCTGCAGCCCGCCTTTGCCAAGATCTCGGAGATGGGCATCCGCTACAGTGCCATCCCCGGCCACACCACCGAGCTCGCGCGCGCACTCAACGAGGTCCTCTCGGCCGATTGGCGCGACCTGCGCGGTGTCGAGATCGTGAGCTTTGGCGTTAACTCCATCGCCGCCTCGCAAGAAGACGAGCAGATGATCAAGGACCTGCAGAAGGCTGCGGTCATGCGCGATCCCACCATGGCGGCCGCCAACATCGCCAGCGCCCAGAGCGACGCGATGCGCGCGGCAGCGGCCAACCCCAACGGCGCGATGGCAGGCTTTATGGGCATGGGCATGGCAGGCGGCATGGGCGGCATGAACGCCAGCCAGCTGTTCGCCGCCGGCCAGGCACAGCAGCAGGTCGCCCCGCAGCCGGCTCCGGCACCCGCCCCCGCACCGGCACCCGCCGCCCCCGCGGCCGGCACGTGGACCTGCAGTTGCGGCGCCACCAACACCGGCAAGTTCTGCCCCGAGTGTGGCAGCCCCGCACCCGCCCCGGCACCGGCCAAGTGGTTCTGCCCCAACTGCGGCAGCGAAAACGGCGGCAAGTTCTGCAGCAACTGCGGAACGCCCAGGCCCTAGCCCCTCTATCTGGTAATTGGCGGGGGATCCGCCACCCCCGCATTTACTTCTATGGGTTTCGTTCGATAAAGGAGGACACCATGAAGACAGCGTTCAAAAAATCCGTACTCGCATTTCTGACATGCGTCCTTGCGCTCGCCTTTGCCCTGACGGGCTGCAGCGGCGGCGGCAAAGACCCCAAGGCCAACTTCGTCGGCAGCTGGGAACTCTCGGGTGGAACCCTGGAAGGCGAAGAACTGACCGATGAGTACATGAAGATGCTCGAGGATTGGGGTGTACACTGCGTCCTGATTCTCGATGAGGACGGTACAGGTGCCCTCGACCTGTTCCTTGAAGTCGTCGACCTTAAATGGGAGGCAAAGGACGCCACCACCGTAACCATCACCGCCGAAGACGAGTCGCATGACATGAAGCTCAAGGACGGCAAACTCATCCTCGAAGAAGATGACGGCAATCTTGTCTTTACCAAGTCCGACAAGGACCTGTCCGGTACGGTGAAGAAGGATCGCGAGGCGGCCGAGAAGGAAGAGGAGATCGATGAGGCCGTCGAAGAAGACGACGTCCAGAAGATTGAAATCTCCCCCGCCGTTACCGTCGCCGATGACGACCTGTGCACCATCACCATCACCGAAAAGTTCAAGGACGACTGGGGCGACATCGGCTTTGTCGTCAACATCACCAACAAGAGCGACAAGGACCTGACCTTCTACGCCCCCAGCGGCAAAACCAACGTCAACGGCACCATGAAGGAACCCTGGTTCTCTGCTCACCTGATGCCCGGCACCAACGCCACCGAGGAATTCACCTTCTCGAAGGGCACGCTCGATAGCCTTGACGACCTAGTCAACACGACCATCGGCATCGACGCCTACCTGACCGATTCCTACGAGGACGTCGCCTCCTACACCGCGACCATCGCGTAACGGCACGTAACATCAGCCGCGGATTGGCGGACACATCCGCGCACACCAGACGGGGCCGCAGGAGTTAATTCTGCGGCCCCGTCGTTTTTATGCCGATGCGTAACGAGCGCTAGCGCTCCATATTGGGGACGATGCTGCCCTCGGTCACCGCGTGCACCGCCAGGCGCATGATGTTGTCATAGCCGGTCTTGCTCAGGATCTCGGATATGCGACGTTTGATGGTGCCTTCGCTCATGAACAGCTCGGCCGCGATCTCGCGACGGCTTTTGCCCTCGCAGGCAAGGCGCAAATTCGACAGCTCGACATCGTCGAGCGCCGCCGTGCCCGAAAAAATGCTCTCGGGCGGCTTGGGAAACGTGCAATAGCCCGCCAGCGTGGAGCGCATCACGGCGAACAGCTCGTCGATACCGACGTTCTTGTACACAAAGCTATCGACGCCCGCCTCGCGGGCCTGATCGACAAAGGTGATCTCGGGCATGCCGGTCATGATAATGATGCGGCACTCGGGCAGCTGCTCCTTGATGCGCGCCGCCGCCACGATGCCGTTGGAATCATGCTCGGTGCATACGTCCATCAGTATCATGTCCGGACGCTCCCTGAGCGCGGCACCCAAAGCCTCGGAGGCATCGGCGATGGCGGAAACAACGGTCATATCGGGCGGGTCGCCAACGGAGCGCGCCAGGCTCTCGCGCAGGATGGCCTGGTCTTCGACGATTAACACGCGGATCATGAGCTTCTCCTTTGGGACGTGTCGTTGGCGTTAAGCGGGATGGACACCGCAAGCGTAAAGGGCGGGGCGGCGTGGACCTCTAGGCTGCCACCCAGATCTTGCGCGACATGCCTCATACCTGGGATACCCGTTCCCTCGCGATACGATACGGGGGCCGGGGACCCGTCGTTAGAAATCGTCATGCGCGCGACGGCGCCAGCATCCGCCCCCTCCTGCCACAGACGCACGTGGACCCGATGCGCCTGCGCATGCTTGGTGGCATTGGTCGAGGCCTCACGGATAATCTGCAAAAATGCGGTGGCGACACGCGCGTCCTCAGGCAGCGCACCCTCAACATCGATCTGCACACTCACCAAACCAAAAGCATGGACGATATCACCCAGCTGTTCTGCAGGCTCGCTGGCACCGCCACCGCGCAGATCGGCAGCAATTGAGCGCAGCAACGGATCAATCTGCTCGATCGACTCATCGTCCAGACGCCCCTCCTCCAAATAGCGATGAAGAATGGACAGGCGCTGCCCGATCACGTCGTGCACGCGAGCGCGCATACGTAGGTAGGCCGCATTGTCAGCAACTTTTTTGACTTCTTCGATCTGGGCTTGGAGCTCTTGGCCCGCAAGCTCAAGCAGGTGGTTGGCTTGCGCCAAGCGGTCATGAGCATGCGCGTACTCTGTCACATCAAGACCGATAATGCGCTCGAACGAACGGCCCGAAACCATAACGCGATCGCGCACAAATAGGCGAATCTCAGCGGGAGAGACCTCGACCACCGCACGCGCCTCACCAAAGCGGTCCAGATTAATCCGCACACGGTTCCTGCTGCTTTCGGGCATTTGCATGCTCAGTTTGCGCAGGTCGTTCCATGTGCTGCTCATGTCGCCTAGGTCGGTGGGCATATGAAGTTCCACCAGGTTTTTGCGCATGCAGCGGTTCATGAGCAGCGGACGGCCCCTCGGGTCCAGATACAGGATGCCCACGGGAATCACGTTGATGGTCTCGATCGTCGAGAACATGGTGATATCCTCTTGGCGGTTACGGACGTCCATCAAGAGCGCCGCGATGGAGCGGAACAGGAAGAACGCTCCCTCTGCGATAAGGACAACGGTCCACGCCGAGCCCATGGCAAGCACCACCGGCGGTGTCACGGCGGCAACAAGCAGCAACTCGGCCAACATGACGGGGCGGCGGTAGTGCACCATAAGTACCACGCCATAGGCAAAGATCGCGGCATTGAGCCACAACGCTCCGCCCATTGCCCTGGCGCAAACGTCAAGCGGCGCCACCAGATACGAGCCAGACGACGCGAATAAGATGAGCGCCGAAATCATCAGGTGAAGCACAAGGCTCGCCTCGTAGGCGCAAATCACCTTACGGTTATAGGACGAGCGGCGCGATGCGATGAGCGGGACGTGGATCGTCTGCAGACACGCAGCCAGGGCAAAGACAACATCGAGCGCAACGATTTGGGGAAGGATGAGCGGGATCTGCATCGTCACTCACCCGCCCTTGGCATCAAGACGATCATGCGCAGCTGGCCGGGCTCGCCCTCAAGGAGGTATGCCACGTTGCGCCCTTGCAGAGCGCTTTCGAGCTCTTGCGCAGCGGGCGTCTGCGAAAGATCTTCATCATTGTTGGAAAAAAGTGTGGCGCGCAGCTCGACACTGCATCGGTCATGGTCGCCCAAGTGATACATAAGCGCCGGATGGTCGGTGGTGTAGGCAAAAAACGCAAAGTCATACACGCAGTCGTACAGGGCGCTTACCGTACTGGCGTGCAACGGGCGCCGTATGGCGATAATCGAGGCGCAATCGATATCGATGGTGCGCAGGTCACTTGCGAGCTCGTTGGCAATGAGTTGAATGCGGTCACGATCAAAACCGCTCTCCCCGTGCTGTGCCAACGTGAGCGACCCCTTGCGCTTGCAATAGGCGACGAGCATCTTGGCGCGCTGCAGCATGCGGTAACGCTCGTGTGAAGACGCTTCGTCGGTCAACGGCGGCAGCGAGCTCAGCAAGTCGTACATCCCTTCGAGCGCACGGGCAAGCGCTTGGTCCACGTCTTGGACCAGCAAGGTCTCGGCCTCTTGATCTGCCAAATGCGTCTTAAGGTCGTAGTCGGCGGCGAGCAGTTCGTTTTGACGCTGCAACTCCATGCGACGATGCGCCAGTTCGCGATTGTGTTCGTTGAGCTCCGACACGTCTTGGGCAAGCAAGGCCGATCCGCCCAGCAGTGGAAAGGCACGGTACATCACATCGGGATCGGACGCCACGGCAAAGGCATGGGCGCGGCCGTGTTCCTGAACCCGCAACTCCTCACGCACGCCTACCGGCATTGGCTTTGACACCGGCGTGGCATAGGCCTCCTGCAAGTCGCGCGTTAGAACTTTGAGGTCGAGCGGCAAGGTGTCGAAGATGCCGGCGATGTCGTGATATGACGGAATGACACCGCAATCGAGACAGATTTCCATCGCCACCACGCACAGGACGCAATAGACGAGCGAAAAGTTGAGCCTCCATGCCCAGGGCACGCGCAGCGCATATGAAATGGCAAAGAACGCGCCGCCCAATAGGACAAGCGCGGCCGTGCCCGAGAAACGCTGGATGCGAAAGGACGAGGACCGGCCAACCAGGATAAAAAAGGCCACGAAGTTAAAGGCCGTCCACACAAGGACGGCGAAATAGCCCCAGCCGTACGTGTAATCGTTGCTCCAGGTGTCGCTCGTACGGTCAAAGCGGAAGACCTGCTGGTGAAAATCGTTGGTGAGCACAAATCCGATAAGCAGGATGGCCACAATCCACAGCGCAGCGCAGTAGCGGCGACCCAGGCGGTGTTGCTCCAGGCCCGCAAGGCGCAGACCACACAATTGGTAGAGCAGCGGAATGAGCGTCATGGGCACATAGTACAGGTACCACAGCACGGTGGCATAAAACGGCGTGAACGACTTGTACTTGAGAATGACTTCGATCATCCACAGGGCGCAGATGGTGGCGATGGCAACAAGGCGGCGGCGCAACACATAGTCCAAACAGCGCAGATAGACCGATACGCCCCAAATCGAAAATACAATTGCGGCGACAAGCAGCGGGAGAGAGCTCGAATGGACGAGCGCATCCACGACCTCTTCGGACACCTCGCCATAGGCGGGCACGACGTTAGAAAGTTTGGGGTCGAAAGCGAACAGCGCCGGCAAGACCGCCAAAAGCATGAGGAACAGTGCGGTGATGGCGCCGGCGATAGCAAAGACGCGGTGACGATACGCCTGATGTGTTATGCCAACAAGGAATCGCGGCATGGCGAAGAGCCTGCCGCCCCTAGGATCCGCCACGGGTGCGGATCGGGCGGCCGCGTGGCCGATATGTCGCTCGCGGGTACCCATAGTGCTTTTAGTGTACCGACAGGCGGGCCCAAAAAGCGGGCCACATGTCCCAAAATCCGCCGACGGCAAGGAGTGTCCCCAGCGACTAATCATTTAAGTACGTCCCCAATGACTACCAATGACGAGCGTGGATAATCTCCCACTTTGAGCCCACAAACAAGCCAAAAACGGGAGATTATCCACTCTCATTCTGCGGGCACTCATTTAAGTACGTCCCCAATGAGTGCCTTCACTTCTTTTAACAAAACGCCCGGCGGGCATTAACTGCTCGCCGGGCGTTTTGGTTAGGAAACTCTGAAGTTGAGTGTCTCGGCTTCCTTAGGACAGGTCCTCACCATTCGTTTCAATGACATGCTTGTACCAGTCAAAGCTCTTCTTTTTGGAACGCTTGAGGGTGCCGTTGCCGGCGTCGTCGCGGTCCACATAGATAAAGCCATAGCGCTTGGACATCTCGCCCGTGCCGGCAGACACCAGGTCGATCGGGCCCCAGGTGGTGTAGCCCAGCAGGTCAACGCCGTCCTCGGTCACCGCATCGCGCATCGCGGCGATATGCTGGCGCAGGTAGTCGATACGGTAGTCGTCGTTGATGGAACCATCCTCCTCGACAACATCCTTGGCGCCCAGACCGTTCTCGACCACAAACAGCGGCTTCTGATAGCGGTCGTACAGGTCGTTGAGGGTGATGCGGAAGCCCAGCGGATCGATTGCCCAGCCCCACTGGCTCTCCTGCAGATAGGGGTTCTTGGCGCCGGCGAAGGCGTTGCCCTGGGTGCGCTCGACATCGGGGTTATCGGCACCGGCGGAGCAACGGGTGCTGTAATAGCTAAAGCTGATGAAGTCGACGGTGTTGGCGGCCAGGATCTCGCGGTCCTTATCCGTCATGCCCACATCGATGCCCAAACGCTCGAGCTTCTTGACGGCATAGGCCGGGTAGTAGCCGCGGCTCTGAACGTCGACGAAGAAGTAATTGTCCTGATTGTCGAGCTGCGCCTGGCGCACATCGCCCGGACGACAGCTGTAGGGGTAGTAGCTACCCGCGGCGAGCATGCAGCCGATCTTGACCTCGGGGTCGATCTCGTGGGCGATCATGGTTGCCCAAGCGCTGGCGACGAGCTCGTTGTGGGCGGCCAGGTACTCGACGGCCTCCTTGTTCTCGCCCTCCTCAAAAACCAGGCCGGCACCCATAAACGGCAGGTGCAAGATCATGTTGATCTCGTTGAAGGTGAGCCAGTACTTCACCAGGCCCTTGTAGCGGGTGAAGATCGTGGTCGCGAGGTTCTTGTAGAAGTCGATGAGCTTGCGGTTGCGCCAGCCGCCGTACTCCTTGATAAGGTGGATCGGGCAGTCGAAGTGCGTGATGGTCACGAGCGGCTCGATGCCGTGTGCCTGACACTCGCGGAAAACGTCCTCGTAGAAGGCCAGGCCGGCCTCGTTGGGCTCGGTCTCGTCACCGTTGGGGAAAATGCGGGTCCACGCCAGGCTCATGCGGAAGGTCTTAAAGCCCATCTCGGCAAAGAGGGCGATGTCCTCCTTGTAGTGGTGGTAGAAATCGATGCCGGTCTGCGCGGGATAGTAATAGCCGTCCTCGAAGTCGAGCATCTTGCGCTGGCCGGAGACCACCGCGTAGCGCTCGGGGCCGTGCGGGGCCACGTCCACGTTGGCCAGGCCGCGGCCATCCACGTCGTAAGCGCCCTCGCACTGGTTGGCAGCCGTCGCGCCGCCCCACAGGAAGTCATTACGGAAAGCCATGCATCAATCCTTTCACACGCTGTTTGTCGTGGCTTCAGTATCCCCGTAAGCAGCGCGCTACTCAACGGCAACGGCGCAGGTCGACACTTCTTTTCGCGCACAGGCGCCCCGCAGCCGTCCACGTCTGACACTTTTTGATACCCGCCTGTCCAAACCACCACAATGGGGACAGGCACCTTTGTGGTGGTTTGGGCCCGGTTTGTCTCGATCTGTAACAGTTAGGCAGCCAAAACCGGGCCTGGTGTTACAGATCGAGATTTTTCGGGCAGCCCCTTCAGTTTGTCTAAATCTGTAACAGGTAGAGACGATTTAGCCCGCCAGGTGTTACAGATTAAGACAAAAGCCCCTAGTCGCAGGTGATATCGAGGTTCTTACCGATGAGGCCTACGTAGCCGCCCTCGGCAGCCTTGGGGCTGTCAGCATGGCAGAGGACCCACTTGTCGGCCTTCCAGTAGCAGTAGCTGTCACCGGCGGCAGGTATGTCGGCTGCAGCCTCGGGGCGCGGACCATTGGTGCCAGCGGGAAGCGCCACCATCACCTGGAAGCCGCCGTCGTCGACCATGCACGGCGTGTAGTGGAGCGTGGTGTTGAAGACTTCGACGACCGCACCCGCCGGCACGCGGAACGCCTTGACGCACGCGGTGTCGAGCTTGCCGTCCTTGATCTCCCAGCGATGCGCCACGAGCAGGATAAAGTCGCGGGCGCCCAGGTTAAACTCGCTGGCGCGGTGATACTCCAAGCAGTTGAGGCGTGTGTTGTGGCCGTTGCACCAGCCGAGCTGGAAGGGGCGGCCGCCAAACATGAGAAAACCCAATTTGTCGGCATCCTTGACGCCCTCGAGCTCCGGCGCACTTGCTACGTACTTGCTGCCCTCGGGGATGGGCGTGGCAGAGAGCGCCTCGAGCACGGGCGACGTGAGCTCGGACGGAACGTTATCCCAAACGTTGCCATAGGATTTGAACTCGGGATCGTTGACAGAGTAGATATGCATGTTCACTCCTGTTCGTTTATGTGACAGTACGAACATTCTAGAACAAACATAAGCGATTTTGAACGCCCATCCCGACCACTCAACAAAAAGGCGCCCCCGCATAAGCGAAGGCGCCCAATGCGCGCGTTTTGGACGATAAAGTCCTTACGCCTGCTGATAGTGCAGGTGCTTCTCGTCGATATCGGCCAGGTCACGGTCGAGATAGCGGCGTGCGAGCCAGTTTGCCATGGGGAGGTTCTGGTCCAGATAGTTGCCGCACTCCTCGGGAGCGGCACCGGGGACATCGCCCTCAAAGCCAGCAACAAACTCGAACAGCTCGCGCACGAGCGGCAAGATCTCCTCACTCGTCACCTCGCCAAAAACGACGAGGTAAAAGCCCGTGCGGCAGCCCATGGGACCAAAGTAGACAATGCGGCTCGACCACTCGGCATGATTGCGGAGGAACGTGGCGCCCAGGTGCTCGATGGTGTGGCACTCGGCCGTGTTCATGACCGGCTCCTTATTGGGTGTGGTCAGGCGCAGGTCAAAGGTGGTGACGGCGGCGCCGGTCGCCGGATCGCGGTCGATGCGGCTCACATACACGCCGGGCTCGAGCAGCAGATGGTCAACGGAAAAACTCGCGATACGCTCCATGGCAGATCCTCTCGGTAGTTAAATTGGGACGGGGCTCTTTTAGCTGGTTCGAATGGTCGCACCAATCATACCAGTCAAAAAAGCCCCGTCCCAAATGAGCTACCCGGGACGGGGATCAATGAGTTTTAAATCCCCGTCCCAGAAAAATCATTCTAGGTAATCTAGAAGGACTTTTCCGCTCTGGGGTCTGGCGCCGTTCCGACTAGATCTCGCGCACGCTTTGGCGCTCGACAAAATAGGTCGATACGGCCGTCTTGCAGGTATAGCTCTTGGGATTGCGGATGTTGCCCACCAGGCGGCGCACCGCGATCTCGCCCACCTCGTGCTTGGGAACGTGCACCGTGGTGAGCGGCGGGTTGGAAAAGGCGCCCAACGACAGGTCGTCAAAGCCGATGATCGAGACATCCTCGGGCACGCGAATACCGTGCTCGTTGAACGCGCGCATGGCGCCCACGGCGAGCACGTCGTTCTCGGCAAAGAAAGCCGTCGGCAGATCGTCGCGCGAGACGTTGTCGAGCCACACGCCCATGTCGTGATAAGCGCCCTCGAGCGTGGTACCCAGCGTGACGTGCCATGCCGGGTTGGCCTCAAGATCCGCGTCCTCAAGCGCTTGGCGATAGCCGCGCTCGCGGTCCTTAAAGTTGCGGATCCGAAGGTCGCCCGCCAGATAGCCGATTTGCCTGTGGCCTTTCTCGATAAGGTAATCCACGGCACGCAGCACCGAATCGGTGTTGGCGATGACTACGGCATCGAAGTACTGGCGATCGCTCCAGCCGTCGAGCACAATCAGGTGGGCGGCAGCGTCGGCGAACAGGGCGTAGTCCTCCTCGCCCAGCTCGGTACCCATCAGCACGATGGCGGCCGACGGGTCGGCGATCAGGCCCTCGACCTGCGGGCGCACAGCGTCAAGATCGCTAAAGTCGAGCGTGACAAAGCTCGTGCTCATGCCGTGGCGACGCGCCTGGCGCTCCACGCCCTCGATGACCGCGGGATGGAAGGTGCTCTCGTCCAGGATGGCGGCCGTCTTGCGCGCAAGCACAAACTGGATGCTCTCGAGCTGCGTCGACTGCTGGTAGCCGAGCGACTGCGCACACTCCAGGATGACCTTGGCGGTCTCCTCGCTCACGCTGCGCTTGCGGTTGAGCGCGTTGGACACGGTCGCAGGCGAAAAACCGGTGATGCGACTGATCTCGCGAACGCTTGCTTTGGCCATTGTTCCCCCTAGCAACGGTCGTGGTCGAGCATCGTGGCCTGACCGCCTCGTGACTCGACAACTAAACGACCGCAAATTCAATCTAAACAGAATAGTAAATGTTTAATAGCCAGTTTAGCCTGTTGTCAAGCAAAGTGGCCCGACTATTCCCCCAACGGGCACATTTAGTCGGTAGCTAAAAAAGCCCCGTCCCAAATTGACTACATGGGGCGGGACGTGAAAAACATTTAGCCCAGGACGCGGGCCATACGCGCCTTGAACTCGGACAGGAAGCGCGAGGCGTCGACAGTCAGCGCCACGAGTGCGCTCTTGTCGGGGTCGGCCACACGGCGCTCATCGCAGATGGTGCGGCCGCGATACTCGCCGAGCAGGTCGACGCGCAGGTTACAGCCGAGCGCGCCCACGAGCGTGGGGTCAATCGCCACGGCGACAGCAAGCGGATCGTGCAGCGCGCAGCCACCCAGGTAGGGGGCGTTCATCTCGTACGAGCCAATGTAGTGCTCGACCATACTCGCAAATGCGCAGCCCGCCATGGTGCCCGAGCCCGTCCAGCCGGCAATGTCGCGGCGTGTGAGCACCACGCGATGCGTCACATCCAGACCCACCATAGTGAGCTTGCGGCCCGAACGCAGCACGACATCGGCCGCCTCGGGATCGCTTGCCATGTTGGCCTCGGCGCCCGCACTCACGTTTCCGGGCACGGTAAGCGCACCGCCCATCACGACCACGCGACCGATAGACATCATCGCCGCCGCATCGCGCTCCAAGGCAAGTGCCAGGTTGGAGAGCGGACCGGTCGCCACGTAGATCAGATCGGGGCCATAGGTGCGCGCGGCATCGATCAGATAATCGACCGCCGCGTTACCGTCGGCCGACGTCGCCCCCACCGGCTCGTACGGCGACGCGGGCACGCTCGCCCCGCCAATGCCGTTCTTGCCGTGGATGAGCGTGGTGGACGCCGGCGGTGTATAGGGCTCAGTCGCCTTAATGGGACGATCGGCGCCCAGGTACACCGGCACCTCGGGACGACCCAACAGGTCGAGCACCGCCAGGCAGTTGTGCGCCGATTGCTCGACGCGCACGTTGCCAAAGCACGTGGTGATGCCCACGAGCTCCACCTCGGGGCTCGCGATGGCATAGGCCAGCGCCATCGCATCGTCCACACCCATATCCAGATCAAGGATCAGCTTCTTGATTGCCATTGTTCTACTCCGCTTCTCCGTCTTTATCGTTTAACCAAACCAATGTTCAACTTCGGCGCGCGTGGGAATCGATTGCTGAGCGCCCAGGTGCGACACCGTCACCGCCGAGGCGCGAGCACCCGCGGCCATGCACTCAAAGAGCGGCAGGCCCTCCAGACGAGCCGCCACCAACGCGCCGATAAACGTATCGCCGGCGGCCGTGGTATCGACTACCGTGCTCGAAAGTGCCGGCATGCGCAGCAGCTCACCGCCATCGCCGAGCGTAACCGACCCGGCGCCGCCCAACGTGATGACCGCAGCCCCGGCACCCTTGACGAGCAGGGCATTGAGCGCCGCGACGCAGCTCGCATCATCCGCGGGCAAGATGCCCGTCAGCACCTGGCATTCAGTCTCGTTGGGACAGACCAGGTCGACCGCAGGCCAGGCCTCCGCAGGCAACTCGCAGGCAGGCGCTGGATTAAAGACCGTATAGAACCCCAGCTCGTGAGCGCAAACAAGTGCCTCGGCCGTCGCTGCAAGGTCACATTCGCCCTGGGCGATAAAGACGCTTCCGGCAGCCGGGGCAATTTCGCTGGCGTCGCCGTCGACCTCATCGGCCACCAGGTGCCTCAGCGCGCGGGCAACATCCTCGCCCGCGAGCGCATGGTTGGCGCCCGGCGACAGCACGATGCGGTTGTCGCCCTCGCAGCGAATGATAGTCGCCGTGCCCGTCTCCACGTCGTCGCGCCGCGCCACAAACTCAACGCCCACGCCGGCATCCTGAAGCCCCGCCACGAGCACATCGCCAAACGCATCGCGCCCGACCGCGCCAATCATGCACGTGCGCGCACCCATGCGCGCAGCTGCCACGGCCTGGTTGGCGCCTTTACCACCGGCATTGGTGATAAAACCGCTGCCACCGACGGTCTCGCCCGCGCGGGGCATGCGCTCGCACGCCACCGAAAGGTCCATGTTCATGCTGCCGAACACCGCAACGATGCCGCGATCTGCCATGGAAACCTCCTCATCTGCGGGCCTTATGCCCACCGTCGGCCGTCGATCGTGCGCTCTCGCACCCCTATAACTTTAGTTCACTTTGATGTGAACGCGCCCTTGAGGTTGCGCCAGCAGCAAGCATTCACAGGAGCAGGCAGCTACAATGAATATGTGCTGATTATTCTCGTCATTGGATGATGTTTTATGGAACAATTCCCACAATCGAGCCCACGCGGCCCGCGCCGCGCGCCCGATAACCAGGCGCCGCACGAACGCCCGCACGCCGACCGCCGCACCGGCGAGTCGCGACGTGGCCCGAGCCCGCATCGAACGTCCACCAACAAGGGTGCCTATGCAGCCAAGACCAACACCGGCGCCACACGCTCGTCCGCTACCGACCAGCAGGCGACCGCTCGCCCCAAATCTCGTTACATTCCTGCGCTCGACGGTCTGCGTACGCTCGCCGTCGTCGCGGTGGTGCTCTATCACCTCAACCTCACGTGGGCCCAGGGCGGCCTGCTCGGCGTCACGATCTTCTTTGTGCTTTCGGGCTATCTGATCACGCGCTTGCTGCTCAACGAAGTCGCTAAGACCGGCCGCATCGACCTTAAGAGCTTCTGGATTCGCCGCATCCGTCGCCTGGTCCCCGCCGTGGTAACGGTAGTGTTCGTGACCTGCGCTCTGTGCACCATCTTTAACCACGTGATGCTCACCAAGATGCGCCCCGACATCCTGCCGTCGCTGTTGTTCTTCAACAACTGGTGGCAGATTGCCCAAAACGTCTCGTACTTCAATGCTCTGGGCGACCCCTCGCCGCTCACGCACTTTTGGTCGCTTGCCATCGAGGAACAGTTCTACCTGATTTGGCCGCCACTGCTGTTTGCCATGGTATCCATGCATGTGAGCAAGCCCAACACGCGCCGCGTGGTTCTGGGCCTTGCCGCGGTATCAGCCCTCGCCATGATGGTGCTTTACAACCCTGCCGCCGACCCCAGCCGCGTGTACTACGGCACCGACACCCGCGTGTTCTCGCTGCTGCTGGGTGCTTGGATGGCCTTTATTCCCGATCGCGACCTGGCGCCGGTGCGTCTCGCACATCGTTTGGGGCTCAATCGCCTGGCTGGCGCCGCCAAGCACGGCAAGAACGCCGAGGTCAAGCCCGGCGAGAAGGCCGACGAAGCAGCCGAGACCGCTCCGGCACAGCCGAGCGCCCTCGTGCGCTTTTGGTCCTCGCCCGCATCCATCGATGTGTTGGGCGTCGTGGGCCTGGTTGGCCTTGCCGCCATGGTCGCGCTCACCAACGGCTACACCGCGTTCCAGTATCGCGGCGGCACGCTGCTATGTTCCATCCTCACGCTCATGGTCATCGCGGCCTGCGTGCAGCCCCAGGGAATGGTTGCCCGCGCGCTGTCCGCCGAGCCGCTCGTGTGGGTTGGCAAGCGCTCGTACAGCATCTACCTGTGGCACTATCCGCTGCTGTTGCTCATGAACCCGGTCGCCAACATCAACGATACGCCCTGGTGGCAGTACATTTTGCAGGTGCTGCTGGTGGTCGCCGTAGCCGAGTGCTCCTATCGCTTTATCGAAACGCCGTTTAGGAAGGGCGCCTTCGGCCGCACCGTCGCCGAATTCCGCGATGGCACCACCACGCCCGCCAACTGGGCACGTGCGCACGTCCCTGTCTGCGCAGCCTGCGCTGTCGTGTTGGTCGTTGCACTGGGTGGCCTGATCTTTGTGCCCGAAACGTCTGCACTGAGCGGCGAGGGCGCCGAAGTTCTGAACAAGGAAACCAAAAACACCGCGCCCACCGACCAGCAGGCGGCCGACGACACCGACAAGGACAACGACGGCTTCCCCGATGGCTCCTACGACCTGTTGATGATCGGTGACTCCGTGTCGCTGCGCGCCGTTGATTCCTTTGACGGCGTGTTCCCGCACAGCCATATCGATGCCGAAAAGGGCCGCCAGTTTGATGCGGGCCGCGCGACATTTGAGGGCTATATCCAGCAGAACCTTGCCGGCAAGATCGTGGTCTTTGCCCTGGGCACCAACGGTTTGGTAACGGACGCCCAGGTCGACGCGATCATGGCCGACGCCGGCGAGCAGCGTACTGTCGTGTTTGTAAACACGCGTAGCCCGCAGCCGTGGGTCGGGTCCACGAACCAGGCCATCGCCAACGCCGCCACGCGCTACAAGAATGTACGCGTTGTCGACTGGTACGGGTACAGCGCCAACCGCAACGACCTGTTCGACGGCGACGGCACGCACCTGTCGACCACCGGCGTGACCGAGTACCTCAACCTGATTCACGATGCGGTCAAGAAAGACCTGCCCGTGCACCCCGAGGACCACGTCAACGATCCGCAGCCGGCAGCCGTCAAATCCGCCGCCGACGCACTCGTCAACGCCCTCGCCTACAAGCCACACAAGCTGGGCACCGACAAGTAACACGCGGCCAAATCTGCTTCCACCCGCAGGGGGCGTCGGCCGTGGCCGACGCCCCCTGCGGCAGTTAGGGACGCTCCTTTTGCACCGACACCTTGAGGCACTTCAGGCGCAGCCAATGAAGACCTCTAGAGATGAATTTCAAGCCGCTCCGCCGCTCCAGGCATCGTTTCCGCGCCTCGCGCCTGCCCCAAACAATCAAAACAAGCCCTTTTCGCCGCAACCTCAAAGGTCTGTGGGCAAAAAAGGGCAAATATGAGTACTGTTACCTTTTTAGTAGCAGGCAAAACCACCCAAAATGACGTCCGAGCGACCTCTACAACGGTAGCGCGCAGAGATGTGGTGTAAGAGGCGGGGCATGCCCCGCCTCTTCCCTTTCTTGAAAGGGAGGGGACACCGCCTAGAATTCGTCGTTGGAGTAATGAAGGTGACGAATGGAAGGAAAGGCGATGCCCCAAGAAGAGAGTGTACTGCGCCTCGGCCGCGACGAGGCCCTCGAGGCGGCGAGGCTTTGGCAGGAGTGCGGCGACGCGCGCGAGTTCGCGTGCAGGGTGCTGGGCGGCGTGATGAACGCGCTGATGGACTCCGAGGCCCAGCAGATGTGCGGCGCGAGCCGCAACGAGCGCGGCGGCGGCAGGGAGAACAGCCGCAACGGCTACCGCCCCAGGTCGCTCAAGACCGCCGTGGGCGACGTGGAGCTCGAGATACCCAAGCTCAGGCACGGCACCTACTACCCCGAGGGCATGCTCGCGCGATGGTCGCGCGTCGACACCTCGGTGGCCGCCGTCGTGCAGGAGATGTACGTGTGCGGCGTGTCCACCCGCAAGGTCGAGCGCGTGGCGTCCAGGCTGGGCATATCCTCGCTGTCGAGCTCGGAGGTCTCGAGCCTCTGCTCCGACCTCGACGCCGAGGTGGAGGAGTTCCGCCGCCGCGACCTTTCGGGCACGCCGTGCTGCTACCTGTGGCTCGACGCCACCTACATGAGCTGCAGGGTCGGCTCGTCGGTCGTCTCGCAGGGCGTCGTGACCGCGATCGGGCTGGGCGCCGACGGGCGCAAGCACTTCCTGGGCTGCGACGTGGTCGACACCGAGAGCGAGGACTCCTGGGCGGCATTCCTCGGCGGGCTGCGCGAGCGCGGGCTGGCCGGCGTTCGCCTCGTGGTCTCCGACAGCCACGCCGGGCTCGTGGCCGCCGTCTCGCGCCTGTTCCAGGGCTGCGCCTGGCAGCGCTGCGTGACGCACCTGCAGCGCTAACACCAGGACGACCCCGACCTCGCGCGCTGCGTGTGGGCCGAGGCGGCGCCCTGGGTGGCGTCGGTGTCCGCCAGGGCCGGCGAGGTCTTCGAGCAGGCCGAGGACTCCGCGCTGGCGTTCACGGCCTTCCCCAGGGCGCACTGGGCCAAGCTCCGCACCAACAACGTCCAGGAGCGCGCCAACCGCGAGATCAAGCGCCGCTACAGGGTCGTGCAGTCCTTCCCCTCGAGGGAGTCGATGCTGCGCCTGACGTGCGCGAGCCTCATGGAGACCGAGGGGCAGTGGTCCCAGCAGCGCGTGTTCTCCGAGGCCTCGGCCGCCGAGGGCTTCGCCGAGCCCGCGGACAGGCCGGCCCCGACAGAGGGGAGGCGCCGCGCGCTCGGGCGGCGCGCCAGGGAGATAGTGGACGAGATAGTCGAGAGGCGCGGTCTCAAGAAGGAGTAACATCGGGACTTGCAGCGACGGACCTCAGGACACTCTTACACCACGTCTGCGCGCGCGACCTCTACAACCCCCTAAAGCAGCCAACCTGACTTGTTTAAGGTGTATTGGAGCCAATTTTAATGAACATACTATAGGTTATGTTCATTATCTTCTTGACCGTAAATGCCATCAGTCTAGCAACAGTACTCATATTTGGCATTTTTTGCCCATCGTTATATAGCTGACCCCCTGTAGCGGGCAAAAAAGAGGCCGCAGCCCATGGCCGCGGCCCGCTCGAAACCCAAAAGAGGCGCTACGCGCTGTAGCCCATCGCTTGCAGCACAAACATGACGACCGTCAGCACCGTAATCACGCCGATAGTCGCCCACGTGAGCACGTTCCACACGCGACCGTTGCGGTTGGCCCCCATAATGTGGCGATCCGCCGCGATAACCACCTGAAATACCAAGACTACGGGCAGCAGCACACCGTTGATGACCTGCGAGGTCATCATAATCTGGAACAAATCGACGCCAGGCATGAGCACCAACACAGCAGAAATGCCGATGATGGCCGTAATGATGCCGCGGTAAACCGGAGCCTCATCCCAGCTGCGATCGGCGCCGCGCTCCCAACCAAAAGCCTCGCAAATGGCGCTCGACGTAACACCCGGCAGCACGCAGGCAGCCAAAAAGCTCGCTGCGACCAGGCCCGAGGCAAACAGCACCGTGGACCACTGGCCCGCAATGGGCTCCAGCGCGCGGGCGGCATCGGCGGCATCGCTAATCTGAATACCCGCCGGGAACAGCACCGTACCGGTCGTGATGATAATGAAGCCCGCAATGATATCGGCAGCGATCGAGCCGCTCACGGTATCAATACGCTGCAGCACGATGTCGTCCTCGCCCGCATTCTTATCGACCACGTTGTTCTGAGCCAAGAAGATCATCCACGGTGCAATGGTGGTACCGATTGTTGCGACCACGAGCGACACGTAGCTGGGGTCGTTTTGAATATTGGGGACGACCAAGTCGACCGCGACCTCGCCCCAGTTGGGGCCGGCCATAAACGCGGCGACGATGTAGGTCACGAACACACAGCTTACCAGCAGCAAAATCTTCTCGATGCGCTGGAAGCTACCCGACATGGTAAGCATCCACACCAGCAGCGCCACGAGCGGCACCGAAATGCTCGCCGGCACGCCAAACAGGGCAAGGCCGCTCGCGATACCCGCGAACTCCGAGATGGTCACCGCCGTGTTGGCGATCAGCAGCGCCGCCATGGCCAGTACGCTCTTGCGCACGCCAAAGCGCTCGCGAATGAGCGACGCCAGGCCCTTACCCGTGACGCAGCCGCAACGCGCCGCGGTCTCCTGCGTCACGATAAGCAGCACGGTCATGACGGGAAGCATCCAGAGCATCTTGTAACCATAGCTGGCGCCCGCACTGGAATACGTGGCGATACCGCCGGCGTCATTACCCGAAAGCGCCGCCAGCAGACCGGGGCCCATAGCGCCAAAGATGGCGGCGATGGTCAGCTTTTGCTTGGTGCTCGCCTTTTGCTTCGTGTTTTGCACGCGACCACCTAACCCATGACTGACATGGTAAGCAGCACCGCGGCGATGCAGTACGCCACACACGAGATCATGACGGCAATGACGTTCATGGCGGTACCCGACGTGTTAAGGTCGTGCTCATCGCGCCAGAACAGCACCATCAGGTAAATCACGGCGCTCATGTTGCCCACCAGGCAGATGATGGCGGCAATGTTAAAGCAGCCGGTAAAGAGCTGCTCCTCAAACATAGAGGCATCGGGGAACGCGGCGGTGCGCACCAGCTGCGCGCACAGGTAAGTAACAAGCGAAAGGATCAGGCCCATACCCGTGCTCTGGAAGAAGAATCCCAGGTACGGCTTGGGCTCGTCGTCGTGACCGTCGTACTCGAGGAAGTAGTTCTTGACGAACGACACCATGCGCGAAGCAGCCAGCAGCACGAGCGGCATGGCGCACATGGGGAACACCACCAGATGCGCGGAGCCGAGCGCCGTCCCCAGCACTGTCGCCATAATGCACGAGGCGATACCCCACACGACGACCCAGTACTGACGATGCACGAACCAGCTGAGCACGTTCGTCGAGTCGTCCGACGCGCTATCGCCCGAGCCGACACCGGCGATCTGCAGGTCCTCCTGATGCTCCTCGGCGATAACGTCCATGGCGTCGTCGAAGGTCACGATACCCAGGATATGACGGTTCTCGTCGCAGACAGGAATGGCAACCAGGTCGTACTTGGTCATCTCGTCCGTTACGTCTTCCTGGTCCTCGTCGGGCGACACGTAGACCAGATCGCGATAGGCGAGCTGGCCCAGCGTGGCGTCGCGGTCGGCCACGATCAGCGTGCGCAGCGAAAGCACGCCCGTCAGCATGCCGCTCGGATCCTCGGTATAGACGTAGTAGACGCTCTCAAAGTCCTCGTCGAGCTTGCGAATCGCCTCGATGGCATCGCCGACCGTCGCCGTGGCGGGCAGCGAGACAAACTCCGAGGTCATGATGCGGCCGGCGGTGTTGTCCTCGTAGCCCAGCAGGTTACGAATCGCCTTCTCCTCCTTGACGCCCATCAGGCGCAGGAGCTTCTCGGCCTTCTCGTAATCGAGCTCGTCGATCAGATCGGCAGCGTCGTCCGGGTCCATCATGGCCAGCATCGACGATGCGTCGGTATCGGACAGGCCCTCGAGCATCTCGGTCATGAGCTCGTCATCATCGAACTCCGAGATGGCCTCGGCGGCCTGTGCGGTATCGAGCTGCGCGAACACCTGCGCGCGCAGGCGCGGGTCGAGCTGCTCGATGATGTCAGCGATGTCGGCAGGATGCAGCTCGCCAAGCGTCTTGTGCGACACCGAGAGCTGGATGTTCTTAGTCGAGCGATCGAGCAGGTCCATATAAGACCAGGCGATAATGTCCTCGCTGAGCGGCTTGCCCAGGTGCTTCATAAAGCCCTCGACGACATGCTCGAGCGCGGGGCTGATCGCGCGCAGCAGACCGCGGGCGCCGACCTCGGCACCCAGCAGGCGCAGCTGATTTTCGCCCGACATGGAGAACTTAATGTCGTTGACGCGCACGACCTTCATGCCCTGCGTATCGACAATCTGCTTGTTGAGCACGTCGCGAGCAAGCAAGAGTTCGGTCGGCTGCAAGTACGAAAAACGGATTTCGGTGGCCGACGTCTTAAGGTGTACACCCGTCTCGTCGATACGGTCGACCCATTTGCGCCAGCTGATCATAAACGGCGTCTTGCCGGGACCACGGAACGCGAGCGACGTCACGTGCGGAAAAACTTCGCCGGTTGCAATGCCAAAATCGTTAACCACGCCGAGCTTTTCGCCGTCGACGTCCAAGACCGGCAATTTGAGCATCTCACTCAGATAATTCAATGGTGCTCCCCATCATTATTCCTGCGGACCGCGTGACCATGCCGGCACGCAATCCGTGGACTTTTAGATATGTATACGCATGCGCGGGCGGCACGCCGCTCGGCGCTCACACCCCGTGCACGCGCAGAAAGCACCTGCATGGGGTCATCGACTGTATGGTCGAGGTTTGGATTTCACCTGTAACCTTTCTCTTGACCCTCATTAACCGCAGTAACTATAGCATCAGCATCGCGCTGCGGCACCGAATTTATGCCCTGCACATTGCAGGCATACCAAACGCTGACGCATCCGTGACATAGAGCCGGATGAGCACAGTGGGACAAAGCGATTAAGACCGCCCTAAACGACCAGTCGTTTAAGCACGTCTCCAATGACTACTCTGTGGTGTCGTCGTCCTCGGGGAGTTGGGGGAACACGGCGTTTTTGGGCATGGAAACCTTGGTGAGCGAGGTGAGCTTTTTGCTCAATGCCGTGTCCGTCTTGACCAGATCGCTGAGCGTCACGATCTTGTAGCCGTCGGCGACAAGGCCATCGATAATCTGCGGCAGCGCCTCGAGCGTCTGCTCGGCGCACTCATCGCTATCGGTGAGCAGCACAATATTGCCCGGCGTCATCGAGTCGAGCACGGTCGATACTTGCTCGTCGGCGCCGTTGAGCAGCCAGTCGCCCGAATCGATATTCCACGAAACCACAGCGGATACCAGGTCCATCGAGTCGATCCAGTTTTGCTCGTCAAACGCGGCGTAGGGGGCACGCAGCAACATCGTCTCGACGCCGGTCGCCGACTTAATCGCCTCGGTGCCCTTCGCGATCTGCCTGCGCACCGTCTCGCGATCCTCGCCCTTGAGCGAATCATCGCTGTAGCTGTTGGAGCCGACCTCGCACCCGGCATCGACAATCGCTTTGGCAGTAGCGGGCGAGGCCTCAGCCGCATCGCCCGAAAGGAAGAATGT
This sequence comes from uncultured Collinsella sp., assembly GCA_902475425.1. Taxonomy (GTDB): domain Bacteria; phylum Actinomycetota; class Coriobacteriia; order Coriobacteriales; family Coriobacteriaceae; genus Collinsella. The sequence goes on along the minus strand of CABRZJ010000003.1, from coordinate 36,954 downwards.
CGCCGTGACGCCCTTTTCCTTGAGCACCTGCAAAATCTGCTTGGTCGCGCCGCTCGGACCCTCGTCAAATGTCAGGGCCACGTACTTTTCGTTGCCCTTGGGCGCTACGCTTGCGCACTCGACCACGCAGTCGGTGGCGGGCACGACCTCGCCGCGGTCCTGCGTCTTGCCCGACTGCTCGCCGACCCATACCTCGGAGCGACCCTGAACGCCCCAGGTTTTGACATACTCAATGGCACCCGTGCCCTCGACCTTAAGCTTTGGCTCGATAGTCGTGGCCTGGACCTCGTGCTTTTCGTACACGTTGCGGCCATCCTTGACCGTCACCTTCTCGCCGCCCTCAAGCTCGCGACTGTCCCATTTGCCTTGCTTCACGCGCTTGCCGTCGACCTTCACCGACAGCTTTTCGCCGCCATGGCGCTTGAGCACGCTATCGTCGACAGCCAGCAGATCGCCGGCGTCGTACGTTTCGGTCAGGCTTTGATCGTCGATGAGATTCTGCAACGTAGAGCCCACGCGCACCGCGGTCTTTTGCCCGTTGAGTTCCACGTCCACGCTGCGGTTGACGTAGCCCACGACGGCAGCGATAAACAGCACGAGCGCGCAACCCACGGCGATGAGCGCATAGGGCAGGCGGGACGGTCGGCGCGGCGAGCGCCCGTTGCCGATGCGCGCGCTGCGATCGCTAAACCCACGGCTATGGTTGAGGTACATCGCGCCGGGCTTACGGCGACGTCGACGCTGACCGCTGGGCAGCTGCCCCAGGTCGCGGCGCGCCGTCGGACGCGCACCCGAGCGCCCGTTTAAGTTAGATCCGTTTTGGCGCATGTGCCCTCCCCCATAAACACAGCGAGCCGGAGCAACATGTCTCCGGCTCGCCTCCCATCATTTGGTACGTCGCTATTTGCTAGCTTTTGACGAGCCCCCGCTCGCCTTTTGATATTCGTCCTTAAAGGCCTTGAACATACCGCGCGTCTTGCCGAGCTGCTTGCCCAGTGCGCGGCTGCCCTTGTCCACGGCGACCGATCCCTTGTCATCGAGCACCTTGGCGCCCTTCTTGACCTTATCGCCCACCACGACACTGGCCTCGGCAGCCTTGGCGGCCGCGCCGCCCGAATACCCGAGCGCCTTGACCTCGTCCGAGACAATCATCGCGCCGTTCTCGTAGCCGCGCAGCATCGTCGGCGGCACCTGCGTGTCGCCCACCAACATGCTCGATGCGGCGCTGGCGGTCACATAGAACGTCTGTACAATGCCCGAGCGCGGCTTGAACTCAACGTCCGAGCAGTAGCCCACGACATCGCCCGATTCCGTGCGCACGTCCATGCCAACCCAGATGATGCAATCGTCCAGGTTGATATCGAGGCGCTTGGCCGCGGCGGCATCGTAGGTGCCCTTGACGTCGTCGACCGCGACAGCACCCTCGTAGACGCCGATGGCATCGAGCGCCACAAAGCGGTCGGGGCGCTCGATCATACCCGCGATATCGGACTGGCGGACCATAAAGCCCACCACGCGCGTGCCGCCCGGGGTAAAGACGGGAAAGTGAATCTTGCCGAGCTTTTTAGGGCTGCGCGGCGTGCCGTCCTTTTTGGTGCGCTTGTCTTCGGCAGGCTTACGATAAACCTTGACGCCGACAAAATCCCCTGCGCGCATTATGCCTCGGTCGAGGGCTCCGTGGCCTCGGTGCCGGCCTCGGTGACGTTCTCGACCACGACGTCGGCAGCGGGCGTCACGTTGCCGCCCGAGATGGCGTCGTTGAGCTGCTCGCGAAGCTGGTCCATGCGCTCGCGGGCCAAGTCGACCTTGGCGCGCAGGTCATCGGTCTTGGCGTCGACCATCGGGCCAAAGTCGTTGACCGCGGCACGGGCCTCCTCGGCGCTGTGCTCGTAGGTGTCACGCATGTTGTCCCAGGCATCGTTGGCGATATCGGCAGCCATGGCGCGGGTCTCGGCACCCGAGCGCGGGGCCAGGGCAACGCCGATGATAGCGCCGGCGGCAGCACCAAAGAGCGCACCGGAGACAAAGCTGAAAGTCTTTCCCATGATCATTCCTCTCCTGCGGGCACCTCGATGCCCACCGTTTGAATGCTGTCCATTATACCCGCAGCGCAACACTTGCCGTCCCGCTCATCTGCGTACGGTAAAGGCGCAGGTACATGATGGCGATAAACGCGCGTGCCTACTCCTGGGGCATGGCGGGCATGGCCACCGTGGCGGCCGGGTCCTCGCCGGCGCCATCGACGAGCGGCAGGCTGCCCTCGTGTGCCGAGCCGGACGGAGCCATCGCCGCGCCGCCAAAGACGGCCGCGGGGGCCTCGTGGTTCTCGGCGACCGCGCCCTCGGTATCGATTGCCATCTGCGGCTCGTCGTCAAAGTTGGGGGCGCCCTGGGGCTCGGAGGAAACGGGCTCGGCGGTCGCATCGGCAACAGGCTCGATGTCGGCGTCGGCGGGAGCGTCGCCCTCGGGCGCATCCTCGGGCGTGTCCTCGCCGTTCGCAGCGGCAACGGCCTCGTGCGGGTCCTTGCCCTCGGCCTCGGCACGCATGCCCAGCACCAGGTTGCGCAGGCCCGCGACCGTGCCTTCCACGTCGGGGGCCGGCTGATCGGCATGCAGGTACGCCCAGTCCATCATAAAGGTCGCCGACGACAGCGCGCCGATGGCCAACGCATCGTCGGGACACGAAAGCTCGACCTCAAAGACACGCTCGTCATGCTCGCTCACGCGGGTGCGGCCGCACGAAATGCTGCCGGCAAGACCGGTCTCGTTCATGAGCTCGACCGTCACGTGCTCAAGCAGGTGGCAAAGCTCGGTCTGGCCCATGCAGTCCTGGAACTCGCGACCCGAATCGCCCAGGCACAGATGCTTGGCAATCGCGGGCACCAGGTAGTACACGCGCGCCGTGGCCTCGATATCCTCCGAGGTCATGAGCGGCATGCCGGGGTTCACCAGCACGTGCGCGCAAATCTTGTCCTCGCTGACGGTGACCTTAAGGATGTTGAACAGGCCTGCCATAACTCTCCCCTACTCTTCCTTGCCCTACTCGTCGCCATCGTGCGGATCCACAGAGCCCGCACCCGACGCCGCCGGCTTCTCTGCCGAGGACTCGGAATCCTTCTTATCGGTTTCGGCCGGAGCGATCACGCGAATGAGCGAGATGCGCTGGCCACGCATCGACTGTACCTTGAATTTGTACCCCGCGACCTCAAACACCTCTCCGATGTCGGGCACCGAGTCGCAAAGCTCCAGAATCCAGCCGGCGATGGTCTCATAATCATCGCTTTCCTCGAGCGGCCAACCAAGCTCAATCGCGTCATCGCACGAAAAACGCCCATCGACAAGCCACTCACGGCGCGAGAGACGCGTGAGGTACTTGTTGTCGGGGTCGAATTCATCCTCGATCTCGCCGACGATCTCCTCGACGATATCTTCGATGGTGATGATGCCGGCCGTGCCACCGTACTCGTCCACGACGACCACGATCTGGTCGTGCGAAGTCTGCATCTCGGACAGCAGCGGCAGGATGTCCTTGGTATCGGGCACAAATGTGGCATCGCGCAAATAGCTGGCGATGGGCTGGTCGCCCTTGCCGTCGAGCGCGGGCTGGATCAGGTCCTTGATGTGCGCGATTCCCGCGACGTTGTCGGGGTCCTCGTGATAGACGGGGATGCGGCTGAAGCCGGTCTGGCGCATGGTGGACAACACGTCGGCGACCGTCTCGTCGTCCTCGCACATGGTGGTGTCCACGCGCGGCACCATGACCTCGCGAGCCACGGTGTCGCCCAGGTCGAAGATCTCGTGGATCATGCGCTTTTCCTCGTCGAGCAGGTCATCCTGCTCCGAGACCATGTACTTGATCTCTTCCTCCGAGACGTTCTGGCGGTCATCGGCGCTCTTGATGCGCAGGATGCGGGCCAGGCCGTCGGAGCAGGCACCGGTCAGCCACACGAGCGGGCGGGCGATCTTTTGGAACACGGAGAGCGGCCCCACGACCTGCTTGGATACGCCCTCGGCGTTAGCGAGGCCGATGCGCTTGGGCACGAGCTCGCCGATCACAATGGACACAAAGGCGACGGCGACGGTGATGATGACCGGCGCCAGGCCGCGCGCGATGGCGGAAAGCGGCGCGATGCCAAAGCTCATGAGCCACGTGGCAAGCGGGTCGGACAGGCTCGTCGAGGCGACGGCGGACGAGGCGAAGCCCACGAGCGTGATGGCGACCTGGATGGTGGCCAACAGCTGATCGGAGTCGGCGGCGAGTTGGACGGCGCGCTCGGCGCGCTTATCGCCCTCCTCGGCATCGTGCTCCAACACGGCGCGCTTAGCCGTGGTGAGAGCCATCTCGGACATAGAGAAGTAGCCGTTGATAAGCGTCAGGACGAGCGTGGTAATAAGGGAGATGGTTATGTCCATCGGGAGTTTCTCGAACCTCCAAGATTCGGGACGTCAGGGTAAAACGTTGATGGCGGATACGGCAATTGCGCCGGCGCCCAAACGAGGACGCGGGCGCGGTCGCTAGATTACGAAGAGGATCACCGCCATGAACTGGAAGATGCTGCCGGCGAGCACCCACAAGTGGAAAACACTGTGCAGATAGCGCACGTTTTTGGCGATATAGAACGGCACGCCCACGGTATAGCACACGCCACCGACGGCGAGCAGGGCAAGTGCCACGGGGTTGAGCAGCGCCACAAGTTCGGGCAGCTTAAAGACGACGAGCCAGCCCATCAGCAGGTAGACCAGGCCGCTTACCCAGTGCGGCTGACGCTCGCGCAAAAAGCACTCGAGCGCAATGCCGATAATGGCGATGGCCCATACGGCAAAGAACAGCGCAGGGCCGCCGTCGTTTGCAAGCGTGATGAGGCAAAACGGCGTATAACTGCCGGCTATGAGCAAGTAGATGCAGCTGTGGTCGATGATGCGAAACACGCGCTTGGCGCCCGCGGGCTGAATCGCATGGTAGAGCGTGGAGGCGAGGTATTCGAGGATAATACTGACGCCATAGACAATTGCCGCGGCCATGTGGGCTGGGCCTCCGCCGCGCAGGGCGGCGAATACGATCAGGAGCACCAGGCCCGCGATACCCAGCAGGCAGCCGACACCATGGGTGACGGAGTTCATGATCTCCTCGCCCACCGTGTAGTGTGGAACGGCCGCGGTCTTGGGTCGCGGCTTAGAACTGTCGCTCGAATCGGACATGCCGGTTACATCCTCCAACGTAAAGAGTTCTCAACACTATATCAAAGCGTCTGGGTGCGTGCGAAATTTGCACCATACGTGACCCTTTGTTTACCCATTCTTTGCCTGTTGACGCATCAACGGCGAACGTCCATAATGCGCTTGCATTAAATGTTGATGTATTAACATCTTTAAGGAGAACAGTAAATGCCTCAAAGCGCACACCCTCATCGAAAGCTCAAGATAGCCGGCATTGTTACGTTGGTAGTCGTTGTCGCGCTGCTCGGATTTGCCGGCAACTTTTTGTTTGACTTTGCCCTGAACCCCCAAGCGCCGTACACCATGAAGATGATGCAGGATAGCAAGAACGACAAAGAAGGTGAGCAGCCGGATGCCGAGGACACCGAGGCGCGGGCGTGGTTTAAAGAGAATCGCGAGAGCAGCAGCCTCACCGCAGATGACGGAACCGAACTTGCCGCCTGGTATTTTGCGGCGCCGGAAAGCACCCATGATTACGCTGTCTGCCTGCATGGGTATACCAACGAGCCCATCGGTATGGCCCGATACGTCAAACGATTCCATGACCGCGGCATGAACGTACTCGCACCCGCCGCCCGCGCCCACGAGCGCTCCGGCGGCGACTATATCGGCATGGGCTGGCCCGAGCGCCTCGACATCGTCGCATGGATCGAGCAAATCGTTCAGGCTGACCCCGAGGCGCGCATCCTGGTCTTTGGCGAGTCGATGGGTGCGGCAACCGCCATGAACGTCGCGGGGGAATCATTGCCGGCTAACGTGAAATGCATTATCGAGGACTGTGGCTACACGAGCGTCTGGGACGAGTTTTCCCTGCAGCTTAAGGATGTATTTGGTATGCCCAGCTTTCCCTTGCTCGATGTAGCGAACTTGGTGTGCAACGTGCGCGCAGGCTACGACTTTCATAAGGCGAGCAGCGTGGGGCAACTCAAACACGCGACGGTTCCCATGCTGTTTATCCACGGCGACCAGGACACCTTTGTGCCGTACAGTATGCTCGACCAAAACTACGACGCGTGCGCCAGCAAGGTCAAGCAAAAGCTCACCATCCATGGCGCCACCCACGCCAAGAGTGCGCAAGTTGACCCCGAGCTCTACTGGAACACAGTCGACAACTTCCTCGACGAGTATTTTTAGGCAAAAAGCAACGTCTGGGGCTTTATCTGGCCCCCTATTTTCGGAAGTTTGCGGCAAAATCTGGAACTGCCGACCAGACCGCAGTTTTACCAACAATTTATCAGGGGTTTTGTTGCCAAAAAACGTCGTGTGCTCGGCGATCTCGAAATTTGCCGCATACTTCCGAAAAGCCGCCCGTGGACACTGTGCTCACGGGCGGCTTTTGCTAACGTTGCGCCACAAAGGCGCTTGTTTTGTCCAATAGACAGGTGCTACTTGACCTCGATGAGCTCGTACTTGCTCGTGCCCAGGCCAATCTTCTCGGCATGCACGATGCACGCGCGCCAGTCGGTGTCGGGATGCGTGATGCAGAAGGGGTCGTGCGCCTGCTCGCCCTCCAGATGCTCGTGGTTGTGCTCCATCTTGGCCGCGCTATCGGTGAGCTCGGTGTTGGGCAGCGGCTCGGACGCCATGACGGCGTCGGCGCAGGCCTGATCGATGGCGACCGGGTCGAAGCTCGCGAACATGCCGATGTCGTTGACGATAGGCGTATCGTTTTCGGGATGGCAATCGCAGTTGGGGCTGATATCCATGGCAAGCGAGATATGAAAGCTCGGGCGGCCGTCGACGACGGCCTTGGTGTACTCGGCGATCTTGCAGTTGAGCACGTCGGCCGCGGCGTCATAGCCGGGCTTGATGCAGTCCTGGTTGCATGCCGCAATGCAGCGTCCGCAGCCCACGCAGCGATCGTGGTCGATAGCGGCCACGTGCACCGTGCGAGTAGCGCCGCTGGCAAGCTCGCGCTCGCGGGTGCCGTCGAACGAGACAGCGTTGTGCGCGCAGATCTTTTCGCAGGCACGGCAGCCAACGCAGTGCTCGGTCGAGACGTTCGGCTTGCCGGCGGCATGCTGCTCCATCTTGCCGGCACGGCTGCCGCCTCCCATACCCAGGTTCTTCATGGCGCCGCCAAAGCCGGCCTGCTCATGGCCCTTAAAGTGGGTGAGGCTGATCACGATATCGGCATCCATGAGTGCCTGACCGATCTTGGCCTCGTGCACGTACTCGCCGCCCTCGACCGGGACGAGCGCCTCGTCGGTACCCTTGAGGCCGTCGGCGATGATGATCTGGCAACCCGTGGCATACGGGGTAAAGCCGTTCTGGTAGGCGGTGTCGATGTGCTCGAGCGCGTTTTTGCGGCTACCGACATAGAGCGTGTTGCAGTCGGTAAGGAAGGGCTTGCCGCCCAGCTCCTTCACGACATCCGCGACGGCGCGGGCGTAGTTGGGGCGCAAAAAGCTCAGGTTGCCCAGCTCGCCAAAGTGAATCTTGATGGCGACGAACTTGTTCTCAAAGTCAATCTGCTCAATTCCGGCGTGGCGGATGAGGCGCTTGAGTTTGTCGAGCTGGCTCTCGCGAGCATGCGTGCGCAAGTTGGTGAAGTACACCTTAGCGGGTGCTGCGGGTGCAGTTGCGGTCATAGATCTATCCCCTCGGTCTATATGGCGTTACAGACATAAGAGATGGTACCCGTTAAAGCGGGGTTAATGTCAAGCACGGCGCCCAGTCATTGGGTAGTCATTGGGGACAGACTTAAATGACTGAAATCACTCATTGGGGACGGACTTAAATGAGTGCCTCGCCACCTGGCAGCTAGGGACGTTCCTTTCCTGCTGGGTGGCGAAAGAGCGTCCCCAGCGACTAGTCGTTTAAGAACGTCCCCGATGACTACTCTTGGACTTTGAGTGCCTCGGCCAGACTGACGCGCTTGATAGAACGCGTGTGCAGGAGCGCCACGACGAGGTAAGTCGCAAAGCCAATGCCGACGCATGCGGCCATGGACCAAGCGGGCACATAGATCTCGATATTGCCGTTATAGGCGAGCAGCATCGAGCGGAAGATGGCCGTGAGCGAGCCAATAATGACCGGCAGGCTCAGCACGAGCGACGCCGCCACGCACAGTGTGATCGAGCGGATGTACAGATGCGAGATCTCGCTATCGCGATAGCCAAAGACTTTCATATAGCTAATCGAACGGGCGCTGTGGTCGATCACAGCCTTGGTCAGCAGATACATAAACAGCAGGAAGATAAATACCGCGAGGCCAACCATCATGCCGATCATTTTGCTCATCATGCCGATGAACTGGTCGCCCACGGCGCGCATGTCGTCGGGCGTGGTGTCGCCGGCAAAGTAATGAGCATCGAGGTCGAGCTTCTCGTCGCTCACATAGCCGTTAAAGTACGCAGCGTCGTTGCCGAACAGCTCGTTAAAGTCGTCGATACTCATATAGATATTCATGTCCGACTTGGAGCCCCAGGCACAGTCCTTGCCCGCGTACTCAAGGGAATAATTCTTGCCCTCGTACTTGTCGCGAAGCTTAACCTTCTGCCCCTCGTTCCAGCCAAACTTGTCGAGCAGACCGCCGCCAAAGACGACACGGCCGTCGCCGACGTCCAGTCCTTTCCAGTAGCGCGAATCGGGCGAGATACCGTAGACGGAAATCGTCTCCTGCCCATTTCCGTCGCCGCGATCGTATTGCAGCTGGTAGATGGCGTATTTCTCGGCCTGCGCGATTACGCCCGTACCGTTGTCGGTCGTGTTGACCGGATGAATATCGTCGTTGTCGGTATCGATTTTCGAGGCCTTCTCGATCAGATTGATGGTCTCGTCACGGTCGCAGCCAAGGGCATCGGCAAGATCATCAAGGCGCGTGTAAAGCGCATCTTTCTTGTCCTGAACCGCCGCAAGCGCGTCCTGCGCTGCAGCCAGGCTCTCGGCAGACGGAGATGCGGTCGCGGCATCGGCTGCCGTCTGCGCCGCATCGGCCGCGTCGTCGAGCTCGTCATCGGCATCCTGGGCGGCAGAAAGCAGCGCGCCGTCAACCGACTGCAAGCGCTCGAGTGCCGACCACTGCTCGCGCTCCTCGACAGCGCCCTCGAGCTCCAGCGGCGCCTTGAGCGTGTACTGGTGCTCGGCGACCAGGCTTGTCTCGAGGTTGTCGGCATAGTGCGTCATCGTGGGCAGAATCGCCAGGCCAAAGAGCAGCAGCAGCGACGCAAACGCAATGCCCACGAAGAGCGTGGCAAAGTTGCCCAGGTTGCGCAGGAAGATGCGCAAGCGGAAGCGCGAGACAAAGCCCATGCGCTCTGGCAGTTGCATACCACGCTTGGTACCCGACTTGCCGCTCGCTTCGTGACGAAGGAACTGCAGCGGCGTCTTGCCCATTTTGCGGAGCAGGCCCACCAGCGTGATGAGGATGAGCGCGGCGGCGGGGACCACAGCGCACTTCACAAAGATTTCCCAGCTCCAGTACACCTGGAAGGGCGGCAGACTGTACGAGCCGTAGTAGAGACCGCGCATGGGCTCGGTAAAGAACGCAACGCCGAGCGCGGTACCCAAAAGTGCCGCGAGCACGCCCACGATGGCAGGAAGTGCCAGGTAGTGCAGCACGATCTCGCGACAGCGATAGCCGCTGGCGAGCAGCGTGCCGATAATGGCGCTCTCCTCCTCGATGCTGGCGTCGGTGAGCACCACAAAGACAAACGCCATGATCACGATGATGATGTCGAGCAACGTCATCCACATCATGGAGTCGCCGTCGACGTCGTCGCGCGCATAGCCAATGCCCTGATTGGAATCGGCATCGATCAGATCGTCCACGCGCGCATCGGCATCGGCCAGCGCCTCGACCATATCCTGCTCCGTATCGATGCGATCCGCGGTGGGGAGGTCGCGATCGGTAAAGGTAAAGGAGTAGGTGTAGGCAGGCGCGCCGCCGGCGTCCTCAAGCGCGGCAAAGCCGGCGTCGGTGACCTCGGCCACGCCGTAGGTGATAGTGTTCACCGTAAAGTCCGAATTGTTGAGGAACAACGCCTGGCTATCGGGCTGGGTCATGATGCCGCAGATGGTGTAGGTGCGGCCCTCGAGCTCGACCTTATCGCCCACGGCAAGGTCGTTGTTGGTGGCAAAGACGCGGTCGATGGCCACTTCGTCGTCCGCCTTGGGCTGCTTGCCTTCGCAGTAGGACGCGATATCGACTTTGGTACGGTGCGCATAGGTGCGCAGTGTGCGCTTGGTGCCGTCGTCGCCGGCGGTCTTTTTGATGATGGCGTCGATGGAGAAATTCTTGTAGAGCGTGACGCCGCCGACGTCGTCGGCCGCGCCCTCGGCTGCCTTGAGCTGGTCTTTGGTGGCCTCGAAGGAGGTGGTCACGCGGCCGTCCTCAATCGTGTACGCATCGCGCATGTCGTCGATAAGGCAACCGATGGAGTGGGCCGCGAGCAAAAAGCCCGAGGTGAGAGCGATGCTTCCGCACATAAGCAAAAAGATGCCCAGGTACTTGCCGATATTGCGGCGCAGCTCGCGCGGGAGACGTTTTGCGAGAGGTGTCATGGCGCCGCCTACCAATCGAGTTCGGCGGCCGCGACGGGCGACTCGTTGAGCTCATCCTCGACGATGCGCCCGTCGCGCAGGCGCAGCACGCGATTGGCCATGCGCGCGAGGGCGGCATTGTGGGTGACAATGATGATGGTGCAGCCGTAGGTGCGGTTGACATCCTCCATGAGCTGCAAGATTTCCTTGGACGTCTTATAGTCAAGCGCGCCCGTGGGCTCGTCGCACAGCAGCAGGCCCGGGTTTTTGACGAGCGCACGGCCGATGGCGCAGCGCTGCTGTTGGCCGCCCGAGACCTGGCGCGGGAACTTGTTGCGGTGCTCGTAAAGGCCCAGCGAACGCAGCAGGTCGTCAATGTTGAGCGGGTTTTTGGACAGGTGCGCCGTGACCTCGATGTTCTCCTTGATGGTGAGGTCGGGCACCAGGTTGTAGAACTGGAAGACAAAGCCCAGCTCACGGCGGCGATACTCGCCCAGGTCGGCAGGCTTGAGCACCGTGAGGTCGCAGCTGTCCACCATGATGGAGCCGCCGTCAGCATCCTCCAGGCCGCCGATCAGGTTGAGAAAGGTCGACTTGCCCGAGCCCGAGGGTCCCAGCATGACGCAGATCTCGCCGCGATTGATGGACGTGTCGATGCCATCGAGTACCGTCAGGCGCGCATCACCGTCGCCGTAGTGCTTTTTGAGATCCTTGACCTGGACATAGGCTTCCTGCGTTGCCATGGTATCCCCCATTGTTAGCCTCGTACTACTTTATGAACGTAATAGTAAACCTTGGCGAACTATTTTGGGGCGAGGCCTAGGATTTATTTCAGACTAGGCGCGGGATTTGGCGCGTGCGAGAGCCAGGCCTACGGCGGCAATGGCGGCGGCGAAGAGCACGGTGACGCCCAGGTCGCAGGCGATGTCGCCCAACACGGCAGACGTCAGGTCCGAAGCAAGCGCCTTGCCGATCGCGTCGTTCACCCAATACGTCGGCACAAAGTGCGCCACCGTCTGCACGGCCGAGCCCATGAGCGACAGCGGCATCCAAGCGCCGCCCAAAAACGTCATGAGCATGCCGAGCAGGTTGCCCACACCGTTGAGCAGCTCCTCACGCGCACCCAGGCTCGAAAGGGCAAAGCCAACGGCCAGAGGCGTGCACGCCAGGGCAAACGTCGCCGCCAGCGCCAGGCACACACGACCCACGCCGACCTCGGCAACCGCGCCGGCAAAGCCCACGACGCCCATCATGCTCGACACAAACCAGATGCAGACGGTGAGCACTGCGGCAGCCGCGAACACGGCAAGCGAGCGCTGGCGCTCGGAGACCGGGCCGGCATCCATACGACGCACGCGCTCGGGCTCGTTCATGCCCGAGAACACCAACCCCACCGATACGATGACCGACGAGATAATCGCGTACGCGCCAAAGTTGAAATACGACTCGAGCGTGGCGGCAGCCGTCGAGTCGACCTTGACCTGCTCGATCTGGACCTCCGCGCGCTTTGCAGCGGCATGCTCGGCGGCCTTGGCAACGTCGCCGTTAGAAGCAGCGGGCTCAAGCGCCGCCGCAGCGCCCGCGAGCGAGATCCAGCGCGAGGCCTCGGCAGACGAAAGCGCCGCCGCCATGGTGCCGGAACCGTAGGTCACGTCGAGCTTGGGCAGGGCCTCCCCCGCGCGGGCAGCCGCAACGAGGTCGTCCTCAAACTCCTCCGGGATAAAGAACACGCAGTCGGCGCTGCCCTTGGCGCTGTTGCTCTTGGAGAGCGCGTCCGCAAGGTCGTACGTATCGTCGCCGATGCCCGTGACCAGCTCAAAACACGAACCCAGATGCTTGGTAAGCGCACGCGAAAGGTCGCTGTCGTCGCGGTCGACCACGATCACGTTGGCATCGTAGGGCTTGTACTCGGTGAGCTGCGACGAGTTCCAGCTCACCGATGCCGCGATGAATACGCCCATGAGCGAGATGAACACCGTATAGATGAGCAGGTAGAACGGGTGCGCCAGCGCCATGCGAAGCGCGGTCTTAAAGGTGCTCATAGCGACTCCTTCCAAAGATCAGCGTAGCGGCGGCGACAAACACCAGGGCCATCAGGACGAGCGCGCCCGCGCGAACAGCGAAGGGCCCCAGGTCCTCAAAGAAATACAGGCGATTGAACATGTCGCAGATGAGCTTGACGGGGTTGAACCAGCACTCGGCCGGGCAGGCGCGGGCGACGTCGTCGGCAAGCGCCATCGCCGGCTCGCCGTAGAGGCCGGCGAACAGGGCGCACGTGGTAGCAAAGCCCGTGAGGATGCCGGACTTGGACGCCTTGCCGCCCTTAACGGGAAGTGTGCCCACAAAGAGTCCCAGGCCCGTGGCGGCAAGCGCGGAAGCGGCGCCGCCCACCAGACACAGCCCCTCGCGCCCGCCAAAGTCGACGCCCACGACCAGGCGCACGTAGCCGATTGCGATCGCCATCGAGGCGAAGGAAACCAGCCACGAGCCGACAAAGATGCCGGCCAGCGACGCCGTCTTGGAAAGGCTGCCCACGCAGCGACGCGCGCCAAGGCCCGACAGATTGGGCTGCAGATCGACGACGCTCAAGGCGGCAAACTCGGCAGACATCATCGCGACCAGGCCAAAGAGCGCGTAATAGTAGATGACCGTGCCATCGGGTGTGGTGCGTGTCAGGCTTACGCGGCGGGTACTGCCCTCGAGCGACAGGGCGCGCGCAACCGCCTCCGGGTCGGCGAGCGCCGCCGGGTTGTCCTGGGCAATCTGGGACATGAGCTCGGCATTTTGTGTATACGAGCTTGCCACCGTCTCCAGAATGCTGCGATCGGTGAGCACCGATGAGGCACGCGAGCTGTCGTAGCTCGATAGCAGTGTGAGCTTGGGTACGCCTGCGTCGTCGACCGTATAGATGCCCGCAACCTCGCCGGCCTTAAGCGCACGGTTCGCATCGGCTGCGTCGTCGCACTCGTGAATCTCGAGCAGCTGATCGTCGCTCTCCTTGGCAAGCGACGTCGCCACGTCCTTAAAGGTCGAGGCGTCCCAGGCCTCGTCCGCTATGACGGCAACCGGCACCGGGTCGACCGTGCCGTCGGAGCTGAGGTTCGCGAACATAAACATAAACATCGTGGAAAGCGCGACGGGAAAGACCGCGCCCCAAACCCATGTACTCGGCCGGCGCAGCAGCGTCTTGACCGTAATGATAATGGTGTTGAACATGGCGCCCCCTAGTCGCGCAGCTCGCGGCCGGTGATCTCGAGGAACACGTCGTTGAGGGTCGGCGGCTCGGAATAAATGCGGCCAAGCGCCACGTCGTGCGAGCGCAGCGCATCGAGAATGTCCGTCAGGTTATGCGGGCTCGCCTCGCACGAAAACGTGAGCTGGCCCGCCGTCGCCGCCAAGTCCAGGACATGTGGCAGGCTCGCGACGGCACCGAGCGCCGCGCTCGGCAGCTCACCGACCTCGATCACGATCTTCTCGCCCATTTGAATCATGCGCTTGAGCTCGTCGTTGGTGCCCTGCGCCAGCACACGTCCGCCGTCCATGATCATGATGCAGCTGCAAATCTGCTCGACTTCCTCCATGTAATGGCTGGTATACACCACCGTGGCGCCCTCGTCGCGCAAGCGGCAGATGCCCTTCAGGATAGCGTTGCGACTCTGCGGGTCGACTGCCACCGTAGGCTCGTCAAAGAAGATGAGCTCGGGCTTGTGCGCAATGCCGCAGGCAATGTTGAGGCGACGCGCCAGGCCGCCCGAGAGCTTGCCGGGGCGAAACTTGGTAAAGTCGCCCAAGCCCACAAAGTCGATCGCCTCGTCCACCAGCGCGCGGCGGCGCTTGCGGTCGTTAACGTAGAGGCTGCAGAAATAGTCGATGTTCTCGCGCACGGTAAGCTCGTCAAACACCGCAACTTGCTGCGGGACCACGCCGATGCGGCGCTTGAGGTCGTAGCGGGCGGGCGTCATGGGTTCGCCGAACAGCTCGATGGTGCCCTTGTCGTAGGCGAGCAGCTGCAGGATGCAGTTGATGGACGTGGTCTTGCCCGAGCCGTTGGGGCCCAGCAGGCCAAAGATCTCGCCGGGGGCGATGCTGAGGTTAAAGTGGTCGAGCGCGATAAGGTCGTCGTAGCGCTTGACGAGGTTTTCGACGCGGACGATATCTGTCATGAGGCGGCCCTTCTGTTGATTGCGGCCCGGTACGATTGCATCATCGCAGGAGCCGCCAGCGCGCGCCAGTGAGCTTTGTCACGAGTACGGAACTTGGCCGTGCGGCCTGCCGACGTCCCCGCTTTGCCGCGTGGGAGGAATGTCACGGTTGCTCCGGGTGGCGCCTCCCCCATGCGCGGCATCGCGTACAATACCCGTATGAACAGGCTTTTCGACAAATCGATCGTGCTGGCGTGCTGCATCGCGGCCGCCTTAGGCCTTGCTGTGGATGCTCGCTTGGTCGCCGCGTTTTGCATTGGCGTCATCATCGCCGCCTTGGCCGAAGTCGCGCAAGGCGAACGCACCCGTCACGTCAGCGAGGCCGGTAGCTACGCCTACGTCATCGTAGCCGTCTTTGCGCCGTCGCTTATGCCGTTTGCGCCCCTCGCCTTCTATGACATCGCGCGACGCGTGCGCCGCGAGCACGCCTGGCCCGCGCTGGGAATTGGCATCGCCTTTGTCTTCGCACTCGTCGGGAGCCTTCGCGCCGGCGCGCTCACCACCCGAACGCTCCTATTGACCGCCATCCTTTCGGTTGCCGCCACCTTGCTATCGCTACGTACCGCCCAGCTGGAGCGCGAGCAACAGCGCATGCGCCGTACCCGCGACGGGCTGCAAGAACGAGCCCTCGCGCTCGAAGCGCGCAACCGCGACCTTGCCGACCGCCAGGACTACGAAGTCGAGCTCGCGACGCTCGCCGAACGCGCCCGCATCGCGCGCGAGATCCACGATAACGTCGGGCACCAGCTCACGCGCGCCTCACTGCAAGCCGAAGCCTTGCGCGTGGTCCACGCCGACGAGCCCGGGGTTGCCGCCGATTTCGCCGACGTTAAACGCACGGTTGACGAGGCGCTCCAGCTTGTGCGCACCAGCGTCCACGCACTCAACGACAACGCCGTCGACCTTTCCGTGCAGCTCGAACGCATTGTTGAAGGCACACGCTCGGACGGCGGCCCGCAGATTGAGCTTGAAGTTATGGCCGAACATGCGCCCGCAAACGTCGCCAACTGCTTTGCAGCGGTCCTGCGCGAAGCGCTCTCCAATACCATACGCCACGCTTGCGCCCAGACCGTCACCGTACGGTGCATGGAGCATCCGTCGTTTTACCAGCTCATTGTTACCGACGATGGCGTGGGTGAGGTCCAAGCAAGCGGCCGCGGCACCGCGGAGGGCATGGGGCTCGCCTCCATGCGCGAGCGCATCGAGGCGCTTGGCGGCACCTTCACCGCCGGCCCGCGTGCCGGCGCCGGCGGCTGGCGTGTGTTTGCCACCGTTCCCAAACAGCAAGGAGATGAGGGCCGATGAGGCTCATCGTTGTCGACGACGACCGCTTGGTGGTCGATTCGCTCAAGATTATCTTGGGCGCCCAGCCGCAGATCGAAGTGGTGGGCACCGGTGCCAACGGCAACGATGCGGTGGCGCTCTACGCCGAGCACGCACCCGATATTGCGCTGCTCGACATCCAGATGCCGGGACGCGACGGCCTTTCGGCCGCGCGCGAGATCCTTGAGCACGACCCTGCGGCGCGCGTGGTGTTTCTGACGACGTTCTCGGATGACGAGTACATTGTGTCGGCGCTCAAGCTGGGCGCCCGCGGCTACCTGATCAAGACCGATGTCGCTGCCATTCCGCCGGCGTTGGCGCAGGTCATGGACGGCAAACGCGTGCTCGAGGGCAAGGCGATCGAAGATATCAACTTTGATGGGGCGGACGTCGAGGCCGGCGCGACCCGCCGGCCCGCCGCCTTTGCCGGTCTGACCGACCGCGAGTTCGAAGTCGCCGAGCTCATCGCCCGCGGCCTCGATAACAAGGAGATTGCCGCCACCGCCTATATGGGCGAAGGCACCGTACGCAACCACATCAGCTCGATCCTTGCCAAAATGGGCCTACGCAACCGCACGCAGATCGCCATCGCCTACCTGCGAGGGTAATTACCCAACGGCCAACCGCTCCGACAGAGCAAAATAGCTGTTATCGATTTAATGCCATTTCAAAACTATGCCGGTTTACGGGGCTAAGCTCAGGGCCCCCATCCATACCCGCGTTTTCCGTAAAATGACGGCTTGTCTACCTGCGGTTTTATTTTCACGGATATCGGCATGGTTGGGAGCGCGTGACTTAGCCCCGTAAACCGGCATAGTTTTGTTCGGGCGGCCCTGCACGAGTGTCTCCGCCAGCCTCGCGGGACCAAAATGAGCCGTTTTCCTCCGTCCCCAATGGATCAGCCGAAACCGCCCGCCACGAAATCGGCCCATCTACTACGTTTGACTCGATACCCCTGACCATACCTTCGTTTTGAACAAAACCGCAGGCGTTCTACCTGCGGTTTTGTTTTTGCGCTTTTCGGCATGGTTGGGGGTAAGGGGCTAAACGTAGTAGATGGGCCGGTTTCGTGGCGAACCCTTCTCGCCTACGCACAAAAGCGCCGCCACGGAGGAGGGAGATACCTCCGTGGCGGCTGGGGCTGGGGGTGGGGCTATGTTCTGGCTCCCCGCCGGCCGCCCGGGGCCTTCTGGCCCCGGGCGCTGCCAGCGTGCCTAGCGCTTACGGATACCCCAGACCAGGGCTCCGACGCCGGCCATGGCGATGACAAATGCCATAAGCAGAGCGGCAGCCTGCTGGTCGCCCGTGGTGGGCAGGAAACCCTTGACCGTCTTGACGATGTTCGTCACGGTCTTGGGCGTGCCGGGATCGGGTGTCGGCGTAGGAGTCTCGGGCTTCTTGTACGTGTTGTTGAACACGATACCCTCGACGCTCCTGTCGCCCTTGGTAAAGGCGACGTTCGCCTTGAGGTTGCCCTCGCCGTCATCGACCACGTTGACGGTCGCGGTAAAGACGGACTTGTCGTAGGTCATACCGGCCTCGTCGCCCTTGACTTCGCTGATGGTGTAGACGTGCGTACCGGGCTCGTCGTACTCAAACTTGTCGAAGCTGATCTTACCGTCGGCATCGTTGGTGACGGTGGACTCGATGCCCTCGCCAACGAGCTTAAAGCTGAACTCGTCCTTCTTGAGCTCGCGTCCCTCGAGCACCTTGATGGCGCCGATGGAGACTTGGGTGGGCATGGCGTGATACTTGTTGGTAAAACCAGCCGACTCGGTGGTTCCCTCGAGCTTGTGCGTCACGGCCAGTGTGCCATCGCCGTTGTCAGAGACGGTGGCCACGACGGTGTAGGTCGTACCGTCATAGGTGACGCCCTTGTACAGGCCGAGCGCATTGGGGCAAGCCTCGCGCAGCGTGTACGTGTGCGTGCCGGGCGCCTCGTAGCGGATCGGGCTCAGTGTCACAGTGCCGTTGGCGTCGTTGGTGCCGCTAGCGACAACCACGCCGTCCTCGAGCAGATCAAACGTGAACTCGCCGGCTGCAAGGTCGCGTCCGGTCAGACGCTTGACCGTCTTGACCTGATCGGTCACGACAGAGTCGGTGGGCGTTACGCTGTAGGTGTTGATGAATGTGAAGGCCGCACCGTCGTCGCCGTTGCGCACGACGCTCAGATGTCCGGCGCCGTCGTCAGTCACGGTATAGGAAACCTTGCGCGTGGCGTTGGCATCGTTGGTCACGCCAGGGGCGCTGCCGGTCTCGGTCACCGTATAGGCAAAGGTGTGCGAGCGCGGAGCGGTGGGGGCCGCAGGCTCGGACTCGTCGACATTGGCGTCAGCGGCGGGGTCGGCCTCTTCAGCCTCTGCCTCGTCGGCCTCGGCCTCGTCAGCTTCGTCCGCCTCGGCCTTATCGGTCGCATCGTCCGTCACGCCCAGAGCGCGGTTGAGGTCCTCGAGCGTAAAGTGGATCTTGCCAAAGTCCACGTTACCGGCTGCGTCGTTGGTTACGGTCGTGCGCTCGGGCATCGGGGCACCTGCCTCGTCGGCGGTCACGGTAAAGGTGAACTTACCCGTGATGTCGGCCGGGGTCAGGCCCTCGGCAACCTGGAGCTTCTTAGTACCGGTGAGCGCGGCATCCACGGCGTCGGCGCCGTAGACGTTCTCGAACAAGGGCTCGACGCCGCCGTAGTCGACCGTCGCCGTCAGGGTACCGTCACCGTTGTCGACGACGATAACCTTAAAGCCAAAGCTCCACGTTGTAGCGGAAACGCCATTCGGCAGCCCGAATAAATCTTCGTAGGCCGTGTAGTTAATGGTCCAGGCAAGCTTACCGTCCTTGTCGGTACGATGGGCAAGCCCAGCAGCCTCAAGATTAGCAAGCATCTTAGTGTCGTAGTGCAGCGTATCAAAGCTCACGTGCCCGCCGATATTGGGCTTGAGGTTTTCGTATGCCACAAGCTCACCCTGATAGGCGATGCCGAACCAGAACTCGCCGTCGGCCATCGGGCGGCCGGTCAGAGTCTTGGTGGCAACGACCTGAGCGGCGGTGCCGCCAGGCGTGTTGGTCGTAGCGCTGTAACTGTTGTGGAACGGCACCAGGGCCTTCTCGACCTTGTTCTCGCCACTCTTGTGGACCGTCTCATGCGTGCCCTCGGGACCACCGGAAACGGTCGTCGTAGCAGTGAGCGTACCGGCGGTGTCGTCGGCGATGGCGATCGTCACCGTGCGTACGGCGTCATCGTAGGTGTAACCGGGCTGGCCGTCGTTCTTTTCGGCCACGGTGTACTTGAAGGTCTTGCCGGCGTCAGCCTGCGTAAATTTAACCTCATGACCAGCCAGAATGTCGATCAGTCCGACCGTTGCCTCTGCCGCTTCGGGAGACTTGAAGCTGTTGGCCCCGGGCAGCAGACCGAGCGCGCGAGCCGAAGCGTCGTCAGCAGGTGTCACGGTAAAGGTGAACTGGCCCTCGGTCATGGGGCGGCCGTCCAGATACTTGCTGAGCCACAGACCGCCGGCCGCGGTGTAGTTAAGCTCAGTGCGGTACGTGTTGGTAAAGCGTCCGTTTTCCTTCTTGGTGACGTTGGCGGTCAGGTTGCCATCGCCGTCCTCGGTCACGGTTACTTCGGCGGTCGCGACGTGGGAGTCATACGTCATGCCGACCGTATTACCCGCGTTCTCGCGGATCTCATACTTGTAGGTTCCGGCAGCCGTGTAGTGGATCTTGCCGAACTTGATGGCGGCGATGCCGTCCTTCGCGTCCTTCTTACTCACGGTTACGGTTGCGGGATCGGGCAGCGGGGTGCCCTCGGAAGCGGTAATGGTAAAGCTGAACTTGTCGGAGTCCGTCCAGTCGCGACCGTCGATGGCCTTGCCCAGGCCAAAGTCGAACTCTGCGTCGAGCGGGGTCACGCTGTAAGCGTTCTCGAAAGTTGCAGCCTTGACGTCGTCCTTCAGAACATGCGTGGCGCTGAGCGTACCGTCGCCGTTGTCCGTGATGGTGGTCTCGATGGTGTACTCGGCATCGCTGTAGGTGACGCCCTTGCTGATGGTTCCGCCCTTGACCTCGCGCAGCGTGTAGGCGTGCGTTCCGGCCTTGGTGTACTTCACGGCGCTCATCGTGATCTTGCCATCGGCGGCGTTAGTGCCGGTGGCGATAACCTTGGCGTCCTCGCCCTCGCCCTCGACGAGCTCGAAGGAGAACTCGCCGGCAGCAAGCTCGCGCCCGGTCAGGACCTTGGTCGCGGTAATCTGGTCGGTGACGCTCGTCTCGACAGGCGTCACGTTATAGGTATTGGTGAACGTAAATGCCACATCGCCGTCCGGCTTGTGGGATACGCTCAGATTGCCCTTGCCGTTATCGGCAATGGTCGTCACGACAGTGTAGATCGTATCGTCATAGGTGATGCCACCGGCGTCGCCCTTGACCTCACGCAGCATGTAGGTGTGCTGGCCGATCTCGGTGTACTTGATGGTGCTGAACGTCACCTTGCCGTCGGCGGCGTTCGCAACGGTCTCGATAAGCTCAGAGTCCTCGCCCTTAACCTCGCGCAGCTCAAAACTGAACTCGCCTTCCGTCAAGTCGCGCCCGGTCAGGGACTTGGCCACGGTAATCTGGTCGGTAACGCTGGACTCAACAGGATCCGCAGCGTAGACGTTCTTGAACTCGGTCACTTCGGCTTCACTCCAGGCCACCTTCACAGCGGCGCTGAGCTCGCCCTCCTTGTCGGGCGTTACCGTCACGGTGATCTCCGCGACGTTCTTGCTGTAGGCGATGCCGTCAATCGTGGTCCCGGCATGCTTTTCACTGACCTTGTAGACGTACGTGCCAGGTTCGGTGTATTCGATCGTGCCGAAGTCGATGGCAGCCTTGCCCTGGTCCAGGTCAGCCTTGCGCACGGTCGCAGTCCTAGCCGCAGGCATCGGGGCGCCGCTCTCGGATGTCAGGCCAAACTCAAACGCGTCAGCATTCGTCCAGTCGCGACCCTCGAGCACCTTGGTTAGACCAAAGCTGGCCTTGGTGTTCACCATTGCCGGCGTCATGTCATACGCAAAGCTGATCTTGCCGTTGTTGCCCAGATAGGAATTGACATGCGTCGCAGCCGCCTTGGCGGACACGTTGTTCCATTTGGGGTTGAGAACGTCGGTCGCGGTACCAGTGCTGTTGCCGCCCACGCTGCCCTTGGTGGTGTGGAGCTCGTCGATAAAGGCCAGACGCGCGGTTCCCACGCTAAACGAAAGGTTGCCGTCCTTGTCGGCAACAATAGCGCCGTCAAACTTGGCAGCGTCGCCGCCGATAAACTCGATGACGGCAGTGGCGGGCTTGGCCTCGCCGTTCTCGCCCTGCTCCTCAAACTCATCCTTGTAGTAATAGGTGCCAGTATCTGTCAGCGAATTCTTTGCAGGCTGTGTGCAGTCCTTGTCCGTGTAAATGGGAGTCTGCTTCTGGAAGTAGTAGTAGCGGTTGGTGTCGGCCGGCTCAAAGGTCGCAACCGTATCACCCAACGCACCACCGCTCCACTTGTTCGCGTAGAAGCTCACGGTCTTGGTGCCGTCAACGACAGTCGTATTATGCTCGATGTAGTCCTTGAGCCCCGTGACCTTCTCGGGCGTAAACAGGTTGTCAAGTGCGGCGCTCTTCACGCTCGAGGCATACTTCACCTGAATGGGCTTAACGTTGTCGACCGAAAGCTTGCCGTCTACGGTCTTAAAGTGGCTCAGCGGAATCAACGACGCAGGAATGTTAACCGTTACGATATCGCCCTTCTGGGGATTGTCAGCGCCAGCACGCTGCACGGTGATGAGCAGGTCTTTTGCCTTGCCGGTGAACTCGTATGTGTCGGTATTGGTTTCTTTGTTGAACGTCTTGCTCGCCTCGGTAAACGGCGTGCCGTTGATGACGACTTCGGTAAATCCGTCGACCTGCATAAAGTCGCCCAGCTCGTCGGTAAACGTAATGTAGCCGGACTTGGTCTCGTCGTAGCCCTTATGGATTTCGGTCGGATAAGGCGCCTCCGATGTGATGGCCTGTGAGATGTCGTCGAAGACCTTCTTGAGCTCTTCGGCGTTGGTCGCCGACTTGTAGTAGTCGGAGTTTTCCGCGCGTGTGCCAAGCTTGTCGCTCGCATACGACGTGGCATCGGGATAATTACTCGACACGGCGTGCATAAACTTGTTGACGTCGCTTGTCCCCTCTTTCGAGGGATCGTCAGCGGGGTCCGCTCCACTAAAGATGCCGATGGTATAAACGGTGGCTTTGCCATCCTTCATCTTCTTGGCAGCCGTCACGGCACCCTTGGCGACGTCAGAATCAAACTCGCTGAAGCTCGTTGGCTTGCCGTCGGTAAAGAACACAACGATCTTCTTGGCATCTGCGCGGCCAAAAGTGATATCCCCGGCCAGTTCCAGACCATAGTCGGCACGCGTGGCACCGCTTGGTTTGATTCCAGCAACTGTATCCTCAAGAACTTTCACGTTGCCGCCAGAGCAATCGGTCAAACCCTTCATCACCTGCGAGTTGTTGTACCAAAATTGCCCTTTCTTGTACTGGTCATTGCCGACCTTATTGGTCTTATCACCCGCAAACTTAACAATGGCAACCCTGTGCTGCCTATCGACACCCTCGATACCCTCGTTTTGCTTGGCAATGGTATTGATAAAGCTGTTCGCAGCGCTCTTCAGTGCATCGATACGCTTGGTGGAATCTCCGCCACCCATAGGATCATCCATCGAGCCAGAGGCATCCAGCACCATCACGATGTCAAGCGGCGTGGTGACCGTCACGGTTGAATTAGACGTCGAGGACATCGCCGAAAGCGTGGTCAAAAAGTCCGACTCTTCGTTTTCCTCGGTTGCCTTGACCGTCTTGTCGGTCCAGATTCGACCGACGTTTTGGGTCGTTACCTTATTGCCACCGTGGCCTGCCGCCCAGATTTCCCAGCGACCGCTGGTGTCGGGGTCGGCGACCTTTCCGGTCATTATCGGTCCGTCCATTCCTGTGCTGGACCTGGCGTTGGCCTCGGGCAGCATGGCGAATGCTGCGGCTGGCAACACCAGCACTACGGCCAGTATCACCGCCAAGAGACCCCTCGTGTACTTACCCATCGTGTCTCCCTTCTCGCAGGCTCAGACCTTGCATCAGCCTAAAGTTACGGAATGAGACACAATTAGGGCAGGTGACACATGTTCCAGATTCGGTTTTGGGCGTGAGACAAATGTCTCACCAAAGTTGAGACACGGCGTTTTCGCAGGAAAACGGGTGCGACTCGGAGCCATCAGGCAAAAATGACCCGTTTTCCTCCGTCCCCGGGGAATCAGTTGGTAACGCTCGCCACGAAATCGGGCCATCTACTACGTTTGACTCGATACCCCCGACCATAGCCGCTTTTCATGAAAAACTGCAAGCGTTCTACCTGCGGTTTTCATTTCGCATTACTTGACGTGGTCGAGGGCTGCCGCCTAAACGTAGTAGATAGGCCCATTTCGTGGCAGACGGGTCACGCGGCAGCCCTCGCAAGGCAAAAATGATCCGTTTCCCTCTGTCCACGGGAGATCAAGGGCTTCTACGGATATGGTGCTATTTCAAAACTATGCCGGATTACGGGGCTAAAGTCGGAGTCCTCATCCATACCCCCTATTTTTAAAAAACAGCAAGCAATCTACCTGCGGTTTTGTTTTTGCGATTTTCGGTATGGTCGGAGGTTCGCTATCCAGCCCCGTAAACCGACATAGTTTTGTTCGCGACGGCACAACCGCGCGTTCACGCGCGGGGCCGATGGGGCATTTTTGCCCCGCCGGCCCCTATTCCAGCTCAATTCCAGCGCTACTCCGGCTTAGTTTCTACCGTGGGAGCCTTGTTCGCCGCGACTGGAGTGCGGGCGGTATCCATAGTCAGGCAGTGCTTGGGGCAGCTTTCGATGCACTCGCCGCACACCACGCAGGCATACGGGTCAATCGACCAGGTGCCGCCTTTGCGATCGACCGCGAGCGCGCCCGCCGGGCAGCGACGCGCGCACATCCCACAGCAAATGCACACGTCCATGTCATTGACGATATGCCCGCGCAAGCGCTCAGGCGCCGCCAGCTTCTCCTGCGGATAGCACACCGTGACCGGCTGCTTGACCATAGAACCTAAGGCCGTCTTGGCAAATGTCAGTAAACTCATGCCGCGCCTACCTTTCCGTGCAGCTAATGCAGGGGTCGATGGTCAGGATAATCATGGGCACGTTGGCAAGGAGCACGCCCTGCAGCGCATGTGTCAGACCCGCAAGGTTCTGCGACGTCGGCGTGCGCACGCGAAAACGGTCCAGATTCTTGGTGCCGTTGCCGCGCACATAGTAGTACGCCTCGCCGCGCGGCTGCTCAATCACAACCTCGCCGCGCGCGCCGTCGGCCGGCGTGAGCTTGGTACGCCCGCCGATACCGTCGTGAGGAATCTTGCCCACAAGCTCCTTGATGATGTCCATGGCCTGCGTGACCTCGGCGCAACGCACCTGGCAGCGGGCATAGCAATCGCCATCGGTAGCAACGATGGGCTCAAACGCGGCCAGACCCGCATAGGCGCCGTCACCGAACATGCGCACGTCGTAATCCACGCCCGAGGCGCGACCAAACGGGCCGACCATCGACAGATTCAGCGCATCCTTCTTGCTGATCACGCCCACGCCATGCAGGCGCTCGCCACAGCTGTCGTCGTCCAAAAACGTATGCACCAGGGCCTCGTAGTCGGGGCGCATGGCGTCGAGCGTCTGGACAATGCCCGCCAGCTCGGAGTCCTCGATATCGTGCTTAAGGCCGCCGATCTCGTTAATCGACAGAATCACGCGCCCGCCGCAAGTGCTCTCAAAAATCTTGAGAATTTGCTCGCGCAGGGTCCACGAACGATAGAACAACGCCTCGAAGCCAAAGGCATCGGCGAGCAGGCCCAGCCACAGCAAATGCGAGTGAATGCGCGAAAGCTCGTGCAGAATGGTGCGGATATACTGCACGCGGCCGGGCACCTCGATGTCGAGCATACGCTCGCAGGCGCTGGCATAACCGTAGCTGTGGCCCACGGCGCAGATGCCGCAGATGCGCTCGGCGATGTAGCCAAACTGATGCATATCGCGCTTTTCGGTGAGCTTCTCGAGGCCGCGGTGCACAAAACCGATCTGCGGAATTGCCTCGATGACGCGGTCGTCCTCGATCACCAGGTCCAGATGAAGCGGCTCGGGCAGCACCGGGTGCTGCGGGCCAAACGGAATAACGGAGCGATGTGCCATGGACCTTACGCCTCCTTTTTCTGCTTGTCGCGGGCAGCCTTGGCGGCAAGCGCCGCGCGGACCTTGGCCGCTTTCTCGGGATCCATGGCAGCGAGCTTTGCCTCCATCTCGGCAGCCTTGAGCGCGGCCTTCGCAACAGCCTCGTCATGCTGAGCATCGGAGCCGGCAGCCGCAGCGGGCTGAGCGACGGCAGCGCCCGCAGCATCGCCGGCACCTGCGGCGCCCTCCCCCGCAGTGGCCGTGGCAGCGGCAGCCTTTTCGGCCGCAGCCTTGCGCGCCTTGGCCTCTGCAACCGCGCGGACCTTCATGGCTTTCTCGCGCGCGGCCTTCACCTCGGGCGTGATAACGCTCATGGGCTCGGCCGTTGAGACCTGGTAGAAAAAGCCCTTAAAGTCAATCTGCATGTCGGTGATGGCAAGACCAAACAGGTCATGCGCCTCGTTCTCAAACGGAAATACCGCCGGATAGTACGAGCTGATGGACGGAATCTCCTGGTACTGATCGATATCCTCGACCACCAGGTTCTCGATTGCATAGCTGCCGTCCTGCGCAATATGCTCCTGAGCAGCACGAACGTTGATAAACGTATAGACCAGGCGATACGATCCGTCGTCCACACAGCGCTCGGCGTGCATTTGCACAAAGCGCGCGCCGACGCCCTTGAGCGCCTGGACATGCGACAGAAGCTCGTCGATCCCGACGATGGTATAGATTGCCTTTTGCATTACTCGGCCTCCTTTGCAGCGGCGGGCGTCCCAGCAGGTGCGTCGCCAGCGACGGGCGCGGCGGGCGCCCTAGCGGGCGTATCGCCGGCGCCATCAGCCCCGGCCCCCGCTGCCACAAACCCGTCCTCGCCCAGCTCAACGCCACCGTCCCAGGTAGCGGCGCCGCCCACGGTGAGCGGATCGCCGCCGGCGCGCATCACGGCCTCCTTCTGGTCCAGAATGCCGCACGCCTCCACGATGGCATCGATCACCGTCTCGGGGCGAATGGCGCACCCGGGCGCGTACACGTCCACGGGAATCGCGCGGTCCACGCCGCCGATCACGTTATAGGCATCGCGGAACACACCGCCCGAACACGCGCAGATACCGCAGGCCACCACGCACTTGGGCTCGAGCATCTGGTTGTAGATCTGGCGCACGACGGGCAGGTTCTGAGCGTTGACCGACCCCGTTACCAAAAAGATATCCGCATGCTTGGGGTTGCCGGTGTTGACCACGCCAAAGCGCTCCGCATCGAACAGCGGCGTGAGCGAGGCCAACACCTCGATATCGCATCCGTTGCAGCTCGAGCCGTCGTAATGAATAACCCACGGCGAGCGCGACATTTTATGATCCATGGATGCCGCCTCCTAAATAAACACGTCAACGAGGATGGGCATAAGGTTGAGCAGGCCAAATACCAGCGCCACGCCCCAGCCGAGCTTAAAGCAGCTGCGCCAGGTGCTGCGCGCGAAGGTGTTGTCGATCAGCACCTCGACAAAGTACGTCGCAGCCATCACGACCAGGGCTACGACCCAGCTCACCGGGTTGTCCCAGACAAAGAACATGCCCACCCACATCAAAAACAGCACGGTCTCGCACCAGTGCATAAGGGTCATCTTGGCCAGCGTGCCGCCGCTCATCTCGGTGGCGACGCCCTGGACGATCTCCTGATGCGCGTGATGTGAGTACGAAAGGTCAAACGGCGACTTGCGCAGCTTGATGGTAAGCACCGCGAGCAGCGCGAGGAAAATGGGCGCGCTGTACACGATGATGGGGGCCGACTGCCCCGTCACGGCGATGGAATCGAAGCTATCGGTGGCAAGGTACAAGCCCACGCTCATCAGCAGAACGGCGGGCTCGTAACTCATAACCTGCAGCAACTCACGATCGGCGCCGACCTGGGCAAACGGGCTTTGCGTCGAGGCGGACGCCAGCACCACAAAGATCGCGGCGAGCGTCACCATAAAGGCGCACAGCAGCGTGTTGGAGCCCGACACAAAGATGCCGCCGCCCACGACGGTAAAGATGAGCGCGCACGCCATGTAGGTATCGTCCATGGTGTTTACGCTGGCAGGGGCTTTGCGCAGCAGCTTGGCAACGTCGTAGAAGGGCTGCAGCAGACGCGGCCCCACGCGACCCTGCATGCGAGCGGACAGCTTGCGGTCAAGACCGTCAATCAAACCGCCCACAAGCGGCGCCAGCAAGGCAAACGCCACGGTACCAATAAAAATGCCCAAGACGCCCGAACCTTCAAAATACTTGCCGCGCAGCACCGAGGGCGCGCTCATGGCAAGCCGCTCGGGCCCAATCCACGCGCAACACAGCAGCGCAAACAAGATAATGCTGCAGCACACGACGCTACCCGCGGGGCCAATACGCTTCTCGCCAAGGGCGTCCTCCGAGTACCAATTGCGCTTTTCGGCCTTCACCTCGTGTCCCATCGAGCCGCGGAAATGGCGGTAATTGTCGGTTCCCACACCCGAAAGATATACGTTTACGTGCGGCTTGTTGCTCACGCGGAATGAAGTCAGCAGCACCACGGCGATAAAAGCCACGATAACCACCATCAGATACATGGCGTCCTTGCCGATAACGTACGGCACGCGGCCAAACACCATGGCCAAGTAAGGCGACACCAGGCCGCTCGAGATAACCGGGAACGCCACGCAGCACAGAATCAGTAGCGCGGCGATGGTGTTGAGCGCCATCCATTCGGTCTTATGGACATTGACCTCAACGTTTTGAGCCGTGGGATCGACGCCCGAAAGCTTGGCAAGCCACTTGCCCCAGAAGTAAAACGTCGCGGCCGAGCCAAAGGCAAGCACCATGATCATGAGCACGTTGCCGGTCTGCGCAAACGCCACCAGGGCGCCCCACTTGGACACGAGCATGCCAAACGGCGCCACAAACATGCCCATGATGCCCAGCATCATCAGGCGCGTCAGGTGCGGCATGCGGCTGAACATGCCGTCCATGTCCTCGATATTGCGGCTGCCGATATGATGCTCGGCCGTGCCCACGCACAGGAACAGCAGCGACTTTGCCACCGTGTGAAACAGAATCAGGAAGATGGCCGCCCATACGGCCTCGGGCGCGCCGACACCCAAGCAGGCACTAATGAGGCCCAAGTTGGAAATGGTGGAGTACGCGAGCACGCGCTTGGCGTTGCTCTGCGAGATGGCCATGAGGGCAGCGAGCAAAAACGTGATGGCACCCACACTCGTGACCATAAAGCCGGTCACGGGATAGATGGCATATAGCGGGCTCAGCTTGACCATTAGGAACACGCCGGCTTTGACCATGGTGGACGAATGCAGCAGGGCGCTCGTGGGCGTGGGGGCAACCATGGCGCCGAGCAGCCAGGTGTGGAACGGCATCTGCGCAGCCTTGGTAAGGGCGGCGAGCGACAACAGGATGACCGGCATCACCAGCAGCGCGGATTGCGCGGTTCCGGCGCCGGAAAGCTCAATCATGCCCGAGATGGTCAGCGGCATGCCGTTGACGTGCAGGTACATGAGTCCGGCCAAAAACGCGATGCCGCCCAGCATGTTGAGGATGATCTGGATAAAAGCGTTTTTGATGGCCTCGGGCGTGCGCGTGTAGCCAATCATAAGAAACGAGCACACGGTGGTGATTTCCCAGCCGCAGAACAGCCACTCGAGGTTGTCGCTCGTCACGATGACGAACATGGCCGAAAGGAACAGGAACATAAGCGCCAGGAACTGCGGGCGACGGTCGGGCGCGGTCTGCCCGTGCAGTGCGGCCTCGTGCTCGTCATGGGCCTGGAAGTCCTTCATGTAGCCCAGGGCATACACGCAGATAAGGCTGCCGACGATGCCGACGGCGAGGACCATGATCACGCTCATGTAGTCCAGGTAGAGCGGCGTCGCCGTGACGGCTTCGGCCGCGGGCAGCGTCATGGTCGCAAAGGCAACCGAACCCACCAGCTGCACCACGCCGAGCACCGTGGTGAGCGCGTTCCTATATTTGTACGCGTTGTACAGGATGACGGCGCACAGGATGACATCGATGACGGAGCTGATGATCGAGAGCACATGCGAGGTGCCGGGGGCAACCTCAAAGCTCTGCGGACCCGTGCCAAAAAACATAACGGCGACTACAACTGTCACCGCCATAATCATGCCGGAACCTATGAGCCCCACCGCATCGCGGGCGCGGTCACCGCGCGCGAGCAGCATGCCCAGCGCCGGCACCAGCGGAAACAGGGTAAGGAAATACAGTAGCGTCATACCATCACTCCCCCATGCAAAAACGCTGCAATTGTTTAACGTTATAGCTCAATTGAGGAGTGGCGGCGGCAGGTTTTCGGTCAACTGGGGAGTTTTAGGCGTACGGGGTAAGGAGTCTGTCCGCATTGGAGTAGGGGGGTGACGCTCCCTTACCGCAGCGGCAGGCGCGCGGGCCACTGTGCGCGGTTTATTGGCCACGTTGGAAGATGTCCCGATAGGCTCGCGGCAGTCCGAAAAGTTGGCGCGGCAAAAAATGCGCCCCTGTGGGCGCACCATCCCGTTCGCTATTCCTCCTTTTTAACGCGCGGCTTGCGACCGCGCGGCTTATCGACCAGCGCGGACTCGCCGCTCTCGCGATACTGGCGGCACCAAGCCTTGACTGAAGACTCGCTGGGAATCCCATACTTGATCATGGTCTCGCGAACCGTCAGGCCGTTTTCCAGACGGTCCTTAACCACGGCGAGCTTTACTTCGTACGAATAGGTGTGATGACGAGCGCCCGCGTTGAGCACGGCATCGGCACCGCCCACGTCATATGCGCGGGCCCACTGACGAGCCGTGGCCTGGGGAATGCCAAGCTTTGCGGCGAGGGCGCGGTGACCAACCCCCTCTTGGAGGATCTCGACGGCGCGCTGCCTAACCTCGGGCGCATGCGTGCGAGTCCTTGTTGCTTCCGACATACCTGCCACTTCTTAGCCTTAACCGTTAATCTGCCTTCTTACGTGCATGTTAGATAGTAGCATTTTGCTGTTTGCACGTAGCAGTTAATTGAAAATCGCAACGGTGGCATCTGGGCATTTGCCATTACTTTGCAACAGTTCTTTAGGTTTTATTTACGCAGCTAGTTGGCCCGCGGCTCATTGACGGTGTTTTACCAACCAGATTGGTATCTTTTTGTTTGGCTGGTATGGTTTGCGCAATTATTAACCCCTCCCCTAATAATTTTGAGCGGTCTGCAAGGCAGCAGACGTCCTCACTCCTCATGATTAGCGCGCTTGCCATCCACCGGAGCAAAACGAAAAGGGCGGGACCTGCTGCGCTTGCAGACCCCGCCCCGGTTGACACCCGATGGGACGCAGCCGGGCGAGACAGGTCCGTGCTACCGCCCCGCCTGGCCGCGAAGTTAACTACAGCTCGTTGGCCGCGTGATATGCCGTGCGAATGGCGCTCGCAATATCGGCGGTGCGCTCGCCCGAGCAGTCGCCCACGCAGGTCACGGGCACCGTCACGCCATCAAGGTCAAACGCGTTGGCCTTGGAGCCCACGGCCATCACCACGTAATCGCAGGCGATCTTCACCGGCTCCTCGGCGCCGTCCTCGGTGGTGCGAACAGCCTCCACGCCCTCGTCGGTAATGGCGGTCAGGCGGGTCTTCACGTGCTGCTCCACGTTGTGCTCGGCAAAGTCGCTCATAATCAGCGGCAGAATGGTCTCGGACTCGCCCGCGGCAATCTTGTCGAGCATCTCCACGATCGCCACCTCGCAGCCGTGCTGCAGCAGGTACTCGGCAGTCTCGGTGCCCACCAGGCCACCGCCAATGACGGCGACGCGGCCCGCAAGCTCCACCTTGCCAGCCAGCACGTCCCAGCTCGAGACGACCTTGTCCGAGTCGGCACCCGGAACGGGGATGACCACGTCGTGTGCGCCCACAGCCACAATCGCGGCGTCGGCGGCGTTGAGGTCCTCAGCGGTAGCGGCATGGTTGAGCTCGACTTTCACGCCCAGGCCAGGCAGAATCTTCTCGTAATACTCGACCGAGCGCATGATCTCGTCCTTGCGCGGGGGCGCGGCCGCCAGCACAATCTGGCCGCCCAAGTGATCGCTCGCCTCGTAGACGGTCACATCGTAGCCGCGCTTGGCCGCCACGCGCGCGGCCTCCAGGCCGGCGATGCCGCCGCCCACCACGGCGATCTTCTTGTCGCCCTCGCCCGGCTTAATGGCGATGGTCGCCTCGTCGCCGTTCTCGGCATTGAGCACGCACGAGATGTACTTGCGGTTTTGAATCGCGTCGACGCAGCCCTTGTTGCAGTTGAGGCACTCGCGAATGGGCTCGCCCGTGGCGGCCTTCAGCGCAATGTCGGGGTCGCACATGAGCGAGCGGCCATAGGCGATGATGTCGGCCGCGCCGTCTTCCAGAATCTTCTCGCCGGCCTCGACCGAGACAACACGGCCGACGGTTGCCACCGGCACGGAAACCAGGGCCTTGACGCGCTCGGCAACGGGCAGCGTCCAGTTGTAGGGCATGGCACCCATAGGCGGAATGGTGTCGCCCATGTTGCCGGTATGATTGGCCTGCGCAACCTGGATCATATCGATGCCCGCGCCCTCGAGCAGCTTGGCAAACTCGCAGGCCTCGTCGGGCTGCAGGCCGCCCTTGCCGCGCGGCGTGCCGTCGGGGTTCTCCATGATCACGGGGAGCTTGTACTCCACCATCAGCTGCGGCGCGGCCTCCTTAATGGCGGCGACGACCTCCAGCGCGTAGCGGACGCGGCTCTCGAACGAACCACCATACTCGTCGGTGCGCTGGTTGAGGATGGCCGAGCACAGCGAACCCACCAGGCGGTCGCCATGGACCTCGATGGCATCGATGCCGGCCTGCTGTGCGCGGGCGGCCGAGGCAGCAATGGCCTCCTTGATCTGGGTGAGCTGCTCTACGCTGGCCTCGTTCACAAAGTGCTGCATATCGTGGTGCAGCTTGGCGTATGCCTGCTTGCGAATCTCGTTGGACTCGGCCATCTTGGCGGCAAAGGTCTCCTCGTCGCCGGCGGCCTTGGCCTCCTGCGCGGCCTTGGCGGCGACCATGGAGCTCATGACCATGCGGCCGACACCGGGCACGTCGTACTCGGGGTGGAACAGCTGCAGCGCAACCTTGGCACCGTGCTTGTGGACGGCGTCGGCCAGCGCCTTAAACGTAGGGATCTGGGCGTCGGTTGCCAGCTTGGGCGTGGGGCTCGCGGTCATGACGGGAGCGACGTCGCCGATGACGATGTAGCTCACGCCGCCACGGGCCAAGCGCTCGTAAAAGGCCAGGCTGCGCTCGCCGATGGAACCGTCGCGCTCCTCGTAGCCGGTGGTCAGCGGCGGGAACATAATGCGGTTCTTGAGCTCAAGGGGGCCAACCGTAATGGGCTGAAGCAGCTTGGATGCAGGTGCGGTCATGGACATTCCTCTCTTGTAGGCGCGGCGGCGATGTTGCCGCGTAGTTGTCTAGAGGATATGGCATGGGAATACAACAGCGCAACGGAAATCGGCGGACAGCAGGTAGCGGCAGGTGGATGGGGCAGGGCGGCCCGTCGGTTTGTCTCAATCTGTAACAGTTACGCGGCAAAACTGGGTCTTACTGTTACAGATCGAGACAAACCAAACCCGCCTGCTAGAAAATCTCAATCTATAACAACAACTCGGCAAAATCCGTCCCTCGTGTTACAGATTTAGACAAACACGACCCAACCCACCGGTATATCTCGATCTGTAACACCTAGCCGCCCAAATCGGGTCTAGATGTTACAGATCGAGATTTTGTTTGAGAGGCCGAGAATTGGACCGAAAACACGGTCCCGAAATAACAAAAAAGCTCGCCGGCTAGGCCGACGAGCTGCAAGTTCTTGGTCGCGGGGGCAGGATTTGAACCTACGACCTCCGGGTTATGAGCCCGGCGAGCTACCAGACTGCTCCACCCCGCAATGTCTGGGCGCCTCATGTGCGCAAGAAAGAATATTACGCGGGAGTTCGGTAAACGGCAAGGAAAATCTCGTAGAGCATAATTCCTTCATATTTAAACCCCTCAGCCCCTATCACCGTAAACGAATCGCAGCCGAGCGCCGTCGACGGCACGTATACAATGGTGCGCGTCCTTTTATGCCGACACTGGGAGTAGACATGCTGCTCGCTATCGATATGGGAAATACGCAGACGGCCATGGGCCTGTTTGACGGAGACGAGCTGGTGCAGTCGTGGCGCATGCCCACCGACCGCTCCTATACCGCCGACGAGATCCACGTGCGCCTGATGGGCTTCTTTAAGATGTACGACCTCTCGCTCGGCGCGGTCGACGCGATCGCCTTTGCCGGCGTGGTGCCGCAGCTCTCGCGCGAATGGCACGCTGTGGCCGACCGCATTGCCGCAGACGCCATCGTCATCGGGCCGCAGACGGCCGCCGTGACCAAGCTGCGTGCGGCGCGACCCCAGGCCGTGGGCGCCGACCGCGTAGCTAACGCCGTCGCAGCCGAAGCTTTCTACGGCGCGCCAGCGATCGTGGTGGACTTTGGTACCGCGACCAATATCGACGTCATCGATGAGGACGGCTATTACATTGGCGGAGCGATCGCGCCGGGCATCCGCATCTCCATGGACGCGCTAGCTGCCCGCGCTGCCAAGCTCGCCAGCGTTCCGCTCGAGGCGCCCGAGCACGCCATCGGCCGTGACACCGAGGAATGCATCAAGGTCGGCGCCGTGATGGGCGCCGCCGCCATGGCCGAAGGCCTGGTCGCGCGCATGAAGCGCGAGCTGGGCCGCGACGATGCCACCGTTATCGCCACAGGCGGTCTCGCCGGCATCGTCGCCGATTCGACCGATGCCTTCGACGTGGTCGACGGACAGCTCACCATCAAGGGTATCTGCGAAATCTACCGCCGCATGCAGGAGCTGGGATAGGACAGGGGCTTAAGTCGAGCACGCCCGATGCCACAGTCCCCGCAAATGCTCGCCAAGCCTATTCCTCAAAATCGAAAAATTTTCAGTTTTGAGGAATAGGTCCGAGGTGCTACCCCGCAGTCACGCAAAGCCCTCCCCGGCACAGGCCGAAGAGGGCTTCGTTGTCATCGTTATCTTTGAGCGCGGGTGCCTCGCGTTACAGTCCGCGAATTCGTACGGCCTCGGGCGGAAACTCCTGCTCGCCGGCATCGGTCTTAATGGTCGCGCGGCCCCAGATGTCCAGGCCTGCAAACACACCGACCGCAAGCGGCAGGCCGTTGGGCGACACCGCCGCAACTTGGCGGCCCAGCAGCGGCACCATGTCGAAGTACTCGCCCAGCACGGGAGCCAGCGGCCCTGCGGCGCCTTGCGGCGTGTTGGCAACAACCGCCCAGGCGTCCACGCGGGCCAGCACGGCGGCGGCCAGCGCCTCGACCAGCGCTTCGTCAGCCACGTCCACACCAAGCTCGCTCAACGCCGAACGCTCAATATCCACCGTCACGGCACCGAACATGCCCGCAGCACCGGCACCGCCGTTCACGGCGACGCGCGCGAGCGACGTCTCAAACGCGGGCGCGCCGCACACGATGTCACTCGGCCACTGGATGCCCACTTTGCCGGCAAGCCCCAGGCCCGGCGTTGCGGCCGTGCCCGCGAGCACGTCCATCATACCCATTGCGGCCACAAACGGCAGGCCGTGGAAGGCGTGCATGTTCACATCGGGGCGCACGACCAGCGAAAACATCAGCGATGCATCGCCCGCGCTCCACGCGCACCAGCCCGCGGACATGCCCTCGCGGCCCGCGTCGCGCGCCGCGTCGAGCTCGGTGCCAGCGGCAACAGCATTCATCTCGATCATCTACATACGCCCCAATTCGCCCACGATATGGCCCACGCGGTCCTCGGGCTCCTTGACCTCGACGCCGTTGTAGCGGAAGAACCGCGCCGGGTCGTGCATCAGGTCCTCGAGCGGCACCAGCACAAAATCGCGTTCGCCGATCAGCGGATGCGGCAGGCGCAGCTTTTTGCCGCCGTGGGTCTCGCCGTCCATCCACAGCAGGTCCAGGTCGATGGTGCGCGGGCCGTTGGCCTTGGCCTTTTTGGAGCGGTCGCGCCCCAGCTCGGCCTCGATCTTCATAAGCTCGTCGAGCAGCACCAACGGCGCCAGCTCGGTCTTAATCTCGATGACGGCGTTGGCAAACGCGTCCTGGCGCGTCTCGTAGGCAGGCTCGCTCTCGTAGATCTTGGAGGAGTTGGACACGCAGGTGAGCGGAATCTCGGCGATCATCTCGCGTGCAGCGCGGATGTTGTCGCAGCGATGCCCCAGGTTGGAGCCCACAGCCACAAACGCGCGGCGCGGCTGCGGCTTGGCAACCGCCCAGTAACCGTTCAGGAACTGCGCAAAACCCGCGGCGTCGTGCACGCGCACGATGTTGGCACCGGCCTGGATGGCGCCCAGGCACACGCCAAACGTAGCGGCATCGCGCTCGGCGGCCTCGGTCACACCCGAGACGGCGCCCACAAAGCGCTTGCGCGACACGGCGCACATGAGCGGATAGCCCAGTGACGCCATCTTGGCAGTCTCGCGCTGGATGACGATGTCCTCGTTAGCCGACTTACCAAAGCCCGGGCCAGGATCAATGCAGATGCGGTCGCGCGACACGCCGGCATGGATGAGCGTGCGGGCCTGGTCGGACAGAAAGCCCATGACACGGCGCATGATGGGCGCCGAATCGGGCAGGGTGAAGCGGCGGAGCTGCGAGGTGGGCACGTAGGCTTCCTCGCGGCGGGCGCTGCGGCGCATCATGGCGGCCAGGCGGTCATTGGACTCCGATGCGGCCTCGGTGGCTGCGGGAGTGGCCTCGGGCGCGGGCGCGACGGTCTCGGCGGCAGTAGCCTGCTCGGCGGCCGGCGTCTCCTGCTCGCTTGAAGGCTCGGACGTGGGCTCCGGTTCGCCAAACGGCAACGAGGGCTGCACCACGCCGCCCGGAAGCTTGGCCTCCGGCTTAGGCTCGCCCAGCAACTTGCCGCGACGGCGGCGAGCCGGCTTCTCGGCCTCACGCGCGGCCTCGGCAGCCGCCTCGCGCGCCTTCTCGGCAACAAACGCCGCTGCCGAGGTATCGAGCTGCACCGTTGCGTGCGTGCGGGTGGGCGCGGCGACCTCGCCGGCATGCATCACGATGACGCCGCAGGTGCTCGTCTTAACAAACTCGACCATCTTGGGGTCGGTGAAGCCGGTCACGTCGTTGACGATCGAGGCGCCGCAGCGCACGGCCGCCTTGGCAACCGCCACATGACGCGTGTCGATCGAGACGATGGCGCCCTCCTTGGCCAGCGCGCGCACCACGGGCAGCACGCGGCGCGCTTCCTCATCGGGATTGACCGGGGTAAAGCCGGGGCGCGTGGACTCGCCGCCCACGTCGATGATGTCGGCGCCGGCGTCGAGCATCGCCAGGCCATACTCGATCGCGGCGTCCGGGTCGAAGTGCTCCCCGCCGTCGCTAAACGAATCGGGCGTCACGTTGAGGACGCCCATGATGCGCGGAC
>CABRZJ010000002.1:0-67247 GCA_902475425.1 uncultured Collinsella sp. | reverse complement strand
TCTCGGAGGCACCGGAAGCCATGAAGTAGATCATCTTGTCGTCCTTGAAGTCCTCAGCGAACTTCTTGGCAAGCTTCGTGCAGTGCTGAGCGGCGTTCTCGCACAGGTCGAAGATGTTGGTGAGGCCGGTGATCATATCCTCGTAGTGATCATAGCCCTCGGTCTGCTGAAGGATCTCGAGAGCGAGAGCGATGGCGTAGCCAGGCTTCTCGGCCTTGGCGGCATAGTTGGCGTGGAAGCCGTGGACGATGACGTGGTCGGCGTCGACGGTCAGAGCGGAGCCAGCCTTGTTGGTGAGGGAGACGACCGGGCAGTTGTGCTTCTTGGCGGTCTTGTTGGCCTCGACGGTCTCGGGCGTGGAGCCACCGAGGGAGCAGGTGATCACGAAGGTGTGCTCGTTGACCCAGGAAGGCGTGTCGTAGTTGAACTCGTTAGCGGTGAAGATCTGAACGTTCAGCTTGTCCGTGTTGTTGGCCAGGAAGTACTTGGCGGGGTACAGGTCGGACATGGAGGCACCGCAGCCGACGAAGGCAACGCTGTGGATCTCGTGGTTGGACAGGACGTCAGCGACGATCTGCTTAGGGAGGTTAAGGTCGATCTCGTACATCTGACACATTCCTTTCGATTTTTGCGGCGTCACATTGCCGGGCGCTCGCAGGGTTACCGTGGTTTGGACCGAGTCGCCGGCCCGTTGAGGATGCGACAAGGGGACTGTCCCATTGTCGCATTTTGGGAATGGAAGCCTGCCTGGGGTATGGGATGCCAGGCAGGCCCCCGGGGGAAAGCGGTTAGACGCTTGGTCGCGACTAGGCCAGGATGCCGGCCGCGGAGAGGGCGATGCCGCCCACGATGGCGATCACGAGAAGCCAACCGGTGTTGACGTTCTTCTTGATGAGCCAGTACATAAGGCCGGTGAGGCCAAGGGAGATCATCTGGGGCATCATGCCGTCCAGGATGTCCTGGATAACGACGGTGCCCTCAGCGAACTGCAGCGGGGTGGTGGCGCCGATCAGCGTAGCGATCATGCCGCCCACGGACATAAGACCCACGATGCCGCAGACATACATGAGCTTCTCCATGAGGTCGCCGCCCTGAAGCTTGCTCAGGTACTCGTGGCCGCCCTGATAGCCCATCTTGGCTGCGAACCAAGTGATCAGCACAGAGGGGACGATGGAGATGAGCATGGCCAGGATCGGGCCCATGATGGAGCCCTGCTGAGCCAGCTGAACGCCCAGGCCAAAGGCGATAACGCGGATGGTGCCCTGGAAGAAGGAGTCACCGATGCCGGAAAGCGGACCCATGAGGGAGGTCTTGACCGCGTTGATCGAATCGGGATCGAAGTTCTCGGGATCCTTGGCGTACTCCTCCTCCATGGAGGCGGAGAGGCCCAGGATGAAAGCGCTCGTCTGCGGGGTGCAGTTGTAGAACGCCATGTGACGGTGGTAAGCCTCTTTCTTAGCAGCGAGCTGCTTGGGGTCGGACTCATCCGGGTAGAGGCGATCGAGCGTAGGAACCATGCCGTAGAGGAAGCCCATGTTCATCTGACGCTCGTAGTTCCAAGAGGCCTGGATGGCCCAGGAGCGCCAGAAGAACTGGCTGACCTTCTTGTTCAGGGACACGTCCTTGGTTGCGGTTGCCATAGTGTGTTCCTCCTTAGTCTTCGTCGTCTTCGAGCGGATCGTAGTCGGAATCGACACCGGCGGCTGCATGGGAACCGTTGAACTTGAAGCCCATGAAGACGACAGCCAGGCACACACCGATCAGAGCGACCGCGATGACGGACAGGTTGAGGTAAGCGGCGAGCAGGAAACCGATGAACAGGAACGGAGTCATACCCTTCTTGATCATCATGGTGAGCAGCAGGGCCAAGCCGTAGGCGGTCATGATCTTGGTCGAAACGTTCAGACCAGTGGACAGCCACTCGGGAACCATGTTGACGATGGCCTGAACCAGGTCGGTGCCAACAAAGACGGCGAGGAAGATCGGCAGGAAGTACATGATGGCGTACAGACCGGAGCCGGCGCAGATGTGCATACGGTAGGCGGTCTTGAACTTTCCGTTATCGATCGCGCTATCTGCCACATGGGTGAGGGCGGCGATGATGGAACGGAACACGATGCCGAGGAGCTGACCCAGGACGGCGACCGGGATGGCGATCGTCATGGCGGTCTCGGCGGAAGCATCGGTCAGGCACGCAAAGGCAGCAGCCACGATGCCGCCCAGGACCATATCGGGCGGAACGGCGGCGCCGACCTGCACCAGGCCCATGGACACGAGCTCGACGGCGGCACCGACGGCAAGGCCGGTGGGCACATCGCCCAACAGCAGACCGACGAGCGTAGCGCCAACGAGGGGCTGCTCGAAGTTAAGACGACCGAGCAGGCGGGAGTCCCACATGCAGAACACGCCGACGAGGCCGACGAGCACCGCACTGATGAACGTATTCATACCCTTCTCCTTTCAGTCAGGCAAAAGCCTGGTTGATTACAGCTTGGCGTCGATGTCGACGCTCTGATACGTAGGGGTCTGCTGAACATAGAGCTTGATGCCCATGTCGAGCAGCTGGTTGACGTCGGCCTTCTGGGTGGCGTCGAGGAAGACGGAGCTGTCCTTGCCGCCGACCTGATCGGCACCGTCGTGGTTGGCGGTGGCGCCCAAGTTGATGGCGTCGAGCTTGTAGCCCTGGCAGAACTGCAGCATCTCGGCCGTGT
Source organism: uncultured Collinsella sp. (assembly GCA_902475425.1). Taxonomy (GTDB): domain Bacteria; phylum Actinomycetota; class Coriobacteriia; order Coriobacteriales; family Coriobacteriaceae; genus Collinsella. Next base: position 64,536 of record CABRZJ010000002.1, on the reverse strand, counting down.
TGCCAAAGACGAACATGACGCGCTCGCCGAGGGTGTTGAGCTTGTCCATCTTGGCGAGGGCACGCTCGACGGTGAAGACGTTCAGGCGCACGCCCTGGGGCTTGGCCAGCTTAAGAGCGCCCTTCTTGATGTCATCGTTGGCGGCGGCGTTGTCGACGACGATGATGCGCTCGGCCTGAACCTTGGTGGTCCAGGTAAAGACGACCTGGCCGTGCAGCAGACGGTAGTCAAGACGTGCGAGGACGATCTTGGCGGGACCGGAGCTGTGACGGGGCGCCTTGGCCTTCTTGGCGGGAGCCGCGGCAGCCTCGACCGGTGCGTTGGGGTTGGTCAGACCGGTGCGGGCCTCGTTGATGAGGGCTGCGAGCTCGGCACCCTTGACGGGGACGGGGCTCATAGCGAGAGTGAGCGCCAGCGGGATGTTGAAACCGCTGACAACCGTGAACTTCGTGCCGTTCTTGGAAAGCTCGACCATGTTGTTGTTGACCGAGCTGCCGAGCATATCGGTCAGCACATAGACGGTGTCGTCCGCGTTGAACGTGGCGATCATAGCCTCAACCTTATTGGTGATGGGCTCCTTGTCGTCACGAGCAAGCGACACGACGTGGACGTTCGACACGTCGCCGAGAACCATCTCGAGCGTGTCTTTGGCGCCTGCGGCCAGGCCGCCATGAGATGCGAGAATGATCTGATTCATCTTGCCTCCTCCTTTTCGTTATGGTCATTATAACGTCTTATACGTTGCTTATATTGCTAATTAGTATAAAGACCGTTCGCGGGTGAAAATCGACCGTTGACGGGTTTAACGCACTTGAAACGTTGGGGCCGGGTAGGCCGGCGCTGTTTTGTCGACACCCGATCAGACGCCTCGCCTACCCCTTATCGCACGAAGTACCAGGGGCTTTCCTGCACGGTGGGTTCCAGCGCGATGCCGGTGCGCTCCTTAAACAGATCCATGTCCTGCGATTTCTCCGTCCACCACGCGTTGGGCTTAAAGGTCATGCTCTCAATGACATGACCGACAAACACACTGTTGCGCAGCTTAGAGAAGTCGGTGTTCATAATCAGGATGGACGCGAGCACCAGCACGATGCCCAGGACTTTGATCGCGCCGGCGGGCTCGGCGTAGACACCAATGCCCAGCAGTACGGTGACGACCGTCTCGAATGACATTACGACGGGAACTTTCGATGTCTCGAGCCCCATGGACAGACCCTGCATATATAAGATGTAGGCCACAGCTGTGGGGATGAGTCCAAAGCCAAGGAACAGCAGCAGCAGCTGTGGCGACATTGCCGCGGCGACATCCGGCCACGGAGCCGCGATAGCCGCCATAACCGCACCGCCAAAAACAAAGCCCCAAAACGTGACGGCCAGCGGGTGGACCGTCTTGGTTGCTATTCGGCTAAACACCGCGAGCGACGCACCGCAAAAGCCTGCAATCACGCCCGACGTGACGCCCCAAACCGAAAAATGGAAACCGGAAAGGTCGCCATTGGTCACTGCAAGCACGCAGCCAACGATGTTAAAGACAATGGCAACGAGCTTGTTGGGGGTCACGTCCTCGCGATAAAGCACGCGGCCGAGCACGACGCCAAACACCGGCGAGGTGTAGAGCAGCACCGAGGCCGTGGACATGCCCACCTCGCCCATGCACTCGTAATAGCAGGTGTTGGCGGCGGCCAAACCGACGATACCGACAAGCGCGCAGGGAACAAGCTCTTTAGGGCTTGCCTTGAACAGGGCCAGCGGACCCTGAGCCACGGTAGACCCCTCACCCGGACGACAGCCCATAAACATCAGGACCGGCGCCAAGATAAGCGCTCCGACCAACAAGCGAAAGGCAGCCATGCTCTGGGACGAAACGCCCATGGCCGAGATGCCGTTTACAAAGATTCCGATGCTGCCCCACATAAGCGCGGCGACCAGCACCAGCACATAGCCCAGATTGCTTTTCTTCAACGCAGCCTCCTCGGTATTGTTTCCAATATGTTTCACACTACGTTATAGTCGTTATATACATTTTTCAAGACACAAATCGGTGAGCGGAAAAGTGATCCGTTTTCCTCCGCCCCCAGCGGATTACTGGGCGGTTGCGGTGAAATAGTTCCTAAATAGAGGCTTCAAGCCCCCAAGCAAGAACTATTCCACCGCAACTTATGAGGACATCGAGCTGTTAGGCCGCTCTATCCCCTAGTAGTCCAGCTTCCACATGTAGCGGCGCGTCATGTAGTCCTTGTGGGTGACGGCAGAGAGCGCGCGCATATACACGTTGTTGAGGATCGGGGCAAAGATCAGGTGGTTGAAGTACTCGCTCACGCTGTCCTTGATGTCGTTGAGGCCGAGCTCCTTGGCGTCGAGCTGATAGACGCGCTCGCCACCGTACTGGTTGACGAAGCGGATGCCGCGCTCGTCGTTGCAGCGGCTGCGGCCGACGCTGATGAGCTGGAACAGCGAGGTGCGCTTGTCCAGAATCTCGAAAGGACCGTGGAAGAAGTCGCAGGTGTTGATGGTGCAGGAGTCGATCTGCAGCATCTCCTGCACGTTGCAGATGCTGAAGACGTAGGCGGCACCAAAGAGCGGACCCTGAGCCATCACGTTGATGCAGGGCTTGTCGGCGTTCTGCTCGGCCCACTTGGCAGCGAGCGGACGGGTGTACTCGACGGCCTTGCGATAGATGGGGTCGACCAAGTCGAACGCGGCCATAGCGGTCTCGTACTCGGCATAGCCCTCGGTCTGCTGCGTAAGCTCCATGGCGATCATGGTCACGGCGGCGGAGTTGGTGCGGCCCATGCAGGACTCGTCGACGGCCAGGCTGTCGTACTGGATCTTGTAGTCGCAGACCTCGGTGAGGCCGGACTCGTCAACATAGATGGCGATGGTGCTGGCGCCGTGGTCCTTGGCGACCTGGGCGGCAACGATGGTCTCCTTGGTGCCGCGCATGGACACGACGACGGCCAGGGTGTTCTCGTTGACGTAGGCAGGGGTTGCGTGCACGAACTCGTTGCTGGTGTAGCTGGAGCTCACGACCTGCGTGGCCTCGTGCTCCATAAAGTACTGGGCAGGATAGTTGCCGCCGTTGGATCCGCCGGCGCCAATCCACACGACGCGCTTGATGCCGCCCTTGTCTGCCTTGTCAGCCAAAACCTGGGAGACGACATCCTTAACCTGTTCCTGAGTAGTCATCGTGCATCAGCCTTTCTTCTCGTTTGATGCTCTCAATGGCATACAAGTTACATACATGTTTTGGTTATGTCGACTAGTTGTATGCTATATTTGTCTTAGATATTTTGCTGATGCAGTTTTCTATAACTAGCTACCAGCGGTTTTGTTGTTGTATTGAATACATGCTTGATTAGATACGCATACAAGTTAGATACAGGTTGATCGCATGAACGCTTCGTCTAAAAAGAAACTGGCCCAATACGAGCGCTTGGCGGGTACGCTTCGCGACCGCATCGCCGCCGGCATCTACGCACGCGGAGACAAGCTGCCGTCCGAGATGGAGCTCATGGACGAATCGGGGCTGTCGCGCAGCACCGTGCGCCACGCCCTTAAGGTGCTCGTTGATGAGGGCCTGGTGCGCACCGAGCGCGGGCGTGGCGCCTTTGTGGCCGACACGCCCGCGCTCCACGAGAACAACCTGGTGTTTTCGAGCTATACCAAGCAGGTCGAAGGCCAGGGCATGAAGCCCACCACGCGCACGGTGGACTCGGGCTTTACCAAGGCGGGCGGCAGCATAGCTAAGTTCTTTGATGCCGCCGTGGGCAGCAAGCTCGTCAAACTTGTCCGCCTGCGCTACCTGGACGATGCGCCGCTGTGCCTGGAGACCACCTATCTACCACCGAGCTTTGAAGCACTCATCGATCGCGATATCAACGGTTCACTCTACGCGACGCTGCGCCAAGAATTCCATCGCGCGCCGGCACAGGGGCACAAGACCTTTGAGGTGTGCTATGCCTCGCAAAACGAGGCGTTTTTGCTCAACGTTGAGCGCGGGCAGGCGCTGATCCTGATCACCGACTACGTCTACGACACCGACGGCCGACCGCTCCATGTCTCCAAGCGCATCCAGCGCACCGACCGCGCCAAATACACCGAGCCCATCGGCTAACCTGCCAAAATAAACCTGTCCCTAAATGGTAGGTTTGGGGAGGTCGGGGAACCAGGTTGGCTTGGGTTGGTTGGGTGTGCGCTCGGCCAGGACCAACTCCATCCAGCACATGTCGTACCAGCGGCCGAACTTTTGGGCACAGCGGTCGAAAGCACCCACCAAGCGATATCCCATATGGGCATGGAAGTCCTGACTGTTGTGCGTCAGGTACTCGTCGTCCTTATCGTGCGGCACGGCGATGAGCGCGCACATGTTGGTGATGCCCATCGCGACCAGGCATTGTTTGAGCGCATCGTGCAGCTTGCGGCCCAGCCCGCCGTGGCGCACGTCGCGCGCCAGGTAGATCGACGTCTCGACCGACCAGTCGTATGCCTCGCGGCTGTTGAGCGGACTCACATAGGCATAACCTACCGGACGCCCGTCCAGCTCCATCACCAGATACGGATAGCGCTTGAGCGTACGCTCGATGCGCCCGGCGAACTCCTCAACGCCCGGCACCTCGTATTCGCAGGTAATCGCCGTCTGGCGCACATACGGCTCATAGATGGCAAGCAACGCCGGCGCATCATCGGGCGTCGCCAGGCGAATCGTCGGCTCGGACATCTCGGTCATACAACCCTTCCCCCTCAAAAACAGAGGCCGCCTTGCGCCAAACCCAGCGCAAGGCGGCCCCCCCGTCATTACATCAGGCTACAGGACAGCCGCCAACGCGTCGATATCCCCCTGCGTCGTGGCCCAGCTGGTGCAAAAGCGCACCACCGTGTGGGTCTCGTCGTACTTTTCCCAGTACTCGATCGCCGCATGCTTGCGAATGCGCGCCATGTCCTCGTTGGGCAGAATCACGAACTGCTGGTTAGTCGGCGTCTCCAAGAAGAACCGGTAGCCGTGCTCGTGCAGCACGCGACGAAGCGCCTGCGCGGTTTCGATCGCCTGACGGCCAATCTCAAAATACAGGCCGTCGGTAAAGAGCGCCTCAAACTGCACGCCCGTCAGGCGGCCCTTGGCCAACAGCGCGCCGTGCTGCTTAATACGCGGAATGGGATGCGCCGGAGCGTGTATGCCGCAAAACACCACAGCCTCGCCGCAGAGCGCGCCGCACTTGGTGCCGCCGATGTAGAACACGTCGCACAGCTGCGCCAGCTCGGGCAGGGTAATGTCGCACTCATCGGCCGCCAGCGCATAGGCCAGGCGGGCGCCATCCACAAACAGCGGAATCTCGCGCTTCTGGCACACTGCGTGAATCGCCGCGAGCTCGGCCTTGGAGTACAGCGTGCCGTACTCGGTCGATAGGCTCACGTACACGGCGCCCGGGAACACCGTGTGCTCGTAGCTCTCGTTTTCGTAGAACACCTGGATATAGTTCTCCAGATCCTCGGCGTGCATCTTGCCCTCGTAGCCGGGGATGGTGAGCACCTTGTGACCGCCAAACTCGATGGCGCCCGCCTCGTGGCAGGCGACGTGGCCGGTCTCGGCAGCAACGACGCCCTCGTACGGCGCGAGCAGCATGTCAATCACCGTCGCGTTGGCCTGCGTGCCGCCCACCAGAAAAAACACGTCGGCATCGGGGGCCTGACAGGCCTCGCGGATAAGCTGCTTGGCACGCTCGGTGTGCGCATCGGTACCGTAGCCGGGCTGCGGCTCCATATTGGTGTCGACGAGCGCCTGCAGCACTGCCGGATGTGCGCCGTGGGAATAATCGTTGTTAAACGCGAGCATGGCAATCCTCTCTTACCGGGTATCGGCCAGATGATTCAAACGGAGCTATTGTACGCCGTTGGGATAGGCAATGCGTGCGGCAAGGCACTCAAGTGCCAGTACCAGGGCAAAACCGCAGCTCACGTCACTCAAAAAGTGCGCGCCGATCACGATGCGCCCAAAGGCGACGAACGCTGCAACAACAACCGCCGCCCAAAAGATCACGCGGCGACGCGAAGGTTTTTCCTTAAAGGCTGCCGCGGGAAGCCCGGCGAGCATAAGGCCGATCGCCGCATGCGCCGTGTGTCCGCTCGCAAACGACTTGAACCCGTCCTTGATCACGCCGGCGGCGATATAGGCCCACTTGTCGGGGTTGCCGATCACCCACCACGGCTGAAAATTGAGCCCCGGCGTGACCTCGATCACGCGCATGCGCGGGCGCGACCATAACGGCTTAACAATGACGTTGAGGATGATGGCCTGAGCGACCCACACGGCCAGCACCATCAACGCCCAGCGCGTAAGCTCGTCGGGCTCGGTCGTGCGCGTGAGGCGGTAGGCGATGAAGTTGGCTGCGATGACCAACGCAAACGTCAGAACCAGCTGAAACGCAATAAGCTTGCCGCCGACGCGCAGCGATCCGATAATCTCGTAGCCGACCAGACCCACGTTGATCAAAACGCCCAGCGCAGCGAGCCACTTGCTCGCCTTGGAGTCGGAACGCACCGCGCGCACGAGCATAACGCCCGCGACGCTCGCCGTCAGCTCGAACGGTAGCTCGCCGGCCGCCTCGACAAAGCGACCGTACATGCTGCCGATGTTGAACAGCGCACTCGAGATCTGATAATCAAAGAAGCTGCCCACGCCCAGACAAAGGCACAGGACGGCCGCGATAATAGCGACATCTTTCTTATAGATGTATCCGAACATGCTTTCCTTTCGATGGGGCTGGAATCAACCTGCGAGGTGGCGGGGCAAAGAACAACTGGTAGCTATGCCCCGCCACGCCCCTACTTGTTAGTCATCGTCGCTCGTGCCTAATTGCTGCAGCAGCATGAGTGCCGCGGCCACGGGGCCGGTGCCGTCGCTGGCGTCGAGACCGCGACCCAGGCCGCTGCCCGCGCCGGCACCCGCCTTGTAGGGCACCGACAGTTTGCGGCTCTTGGGAAAGTTCACCGCGCCATAGCGGGTCTTAAGCTCAAAGGCCACCTTCTTGGGAACGTCAACCCCCAGGAAGGTAATGCGTCCACCGCTGAGCGTGACGCTCTCGAGCCCCAAGCGCTCGCCGCGAATGCGGATGCGAGCGCGGTTGAACAAGTTAAGCCCCGCCAACGGCAGCTCACCGTGCGCGGCCTCGGTCTCCTCCTGCACCTCGTCGATACTCTCCAGGTCCTCGGCCGCCGCGAGCTTGCGGTACACGAGCACGCGCTGGTCCACCGCCGGCATGTACTCCTCGGACAAGAAGTAGTCGGCCGGCAGGTTGATGCCCACGCTCGCCGCCTCCACGCCGGCATCGTCATCGCCGCGCGCCTCGGCCACGGCCTGTCCCAGCATCTGCGTAAACAGGTCAAAGCCCACGCTCGACAGGTTACCGTGCTGCTCGGCGCCCATAAGCGAACCGGCGCCGCGGATCTCCAGGTCGCGCATGGCGATGCGCATGCCGCTGCCCAGGTCCTGGAACTCGGAAAGCGCGGTCAGGCGTGCCGTGGCCTCCTCGGTGAGCGGCAGCTCGCCGGGGAACATAAAGTACGCGTATGCCTGCGTGGCCGAGCGGCCCACGCGGCCCTTAAGCTGGTAGAGCTGTGCCAGACCCAGACGCTGCGAGTCCTCAATGATGAGCGTGTTGGCCGTTGCGTTGTCGATGCCGCTCTCCACGATGGTCGTGGCGATAAGCACGTCGATCTTCTTGGTCGCGAACTCGATCATCACGTCCTCGACCTCGCGCGGGCTCATCTTGCCGTGCGCCACGCCCACGCGCGCCTCGGGCGCGGCCTCGTGCACGCGCGCCACGGCATCGTCGATGGTCTTGACGCGGTTGGACACGTAATACACCTGACCGCCGCGACCCACCTCCAGGCGAATCGCCGCGCTCACCACGTCGGGGTCGTACTCCCCCACGTACACGATCACGGGACGACGCCCGGTCGGCGGCGTGGTGATCAGGCTCATGTCGCGCACGCCGCTCGTGGCCATCTGCATGGTTCGCGGAATAGGCGTTGCCGAAAGCGTGAGCACGTCGATTTGCTCGCGCAGGTTTTTGAGCTGCTCCTTGTGCTGCACACCAAAGCGCTGCTCTTCGTCGATGATCACCAGGCCCAGGTTCTTGGGGTTCACGTCGGCCGAAAGCAGACGGTGCGTGCCGATGAGCACATCAATCGTGCCCTCGGCAAACGCCTTGAGCGCGCGCTTTTGCTGCGCCGGCGTGCGGAAGCGGCTGAGTACCTCGACCTCCAAGCCAAACGGGGCAAAACGCTCAAAGAATGTCTCGTAGTGCTGTTGGGCCAGAATGGTCGTGGGGCAGAGCACCATGACCTGGCGGCCGGAGTCCACGCACTTAAACGCCGCGCGCAGAGCGACCTCGGTCTTGCCGAAACCCACGTCGCCGCACAGCAGGCGATCCATGGGCTTGGGCGCCTCCATGTCGGCCTTGATGTCGGCGATGGCCTCCAGCTGGTCGCGCGTCTCGTCGTAAGGGAAGCTCTGCTCCATCTCGATCTGCTCGGGCGTGTCGGGCGGGCAGGCGATACCGGTAATCGACGAGCGGCGCGTATACAGGTCGACCAGGTCAAACGCCAGCTTTTTGGCGTTCTTGCGCGCCTTGTTGGTGGCACGCGTCCAGTCGGCGGTGTTGAGTCTGGTCAGACGCGGTTTATCGCCGTCGGGGCCAACGTAGCGCGTAATGCGGTCAACCTGCTCGAGCGGCACGTAGAGCTTGTCGCCATCGGCGTATTCCAGCAAAAAGTAGTCGCGTTCCTTGCCGCCCACTTCCTGGCGCGCGATCTCGCTAAAGAGCGCGATGCCGTGAGTGGCGTGCACCACGTAGTCGCCCGGCTTAAACGGGAACGTGATCTGCGTAATGTCCACCTTGCGGCGGCTGCGCGCGCGGTTGGCGTCCATGCGGGCGTTGAGGTCGGCGATCGAGAACACGGCCAGGTTGGCATCGGGCACCACTACGCCCTGCGGCAGGGCGGCATCGACAAAGGTTACGCGTCCGCGCGAGATGGTGGGCACGGCAGCACCGGCGGCAGCCTGGGCGGCACCCGCCTCGAGTGAGCGGGCGTTGAGCGCATCTGCCTTGCGCTCGCGAATGGAAGCATGGGCCTCCTGGCGGGCGGCACGGTCGGCAGAATCCGCCGCTGCCACGCGCACGCGGTCGCCGATAGCGCCGGTATTTTCGGGCGCCGCGGTCAGCGACTCCTCAAAGGTAATGCCCTCGTCGCCAAAGGTAAGCTCCATCGACTCGCGCGCACCGCGGTCGGGGATGGCAAACACGCAGGCATAGCGCTTACCCACGACCTCCTGGATGCGCGTCATAAAACGGTTGTCCGAGCCTGCGATGGCCGGCTGCTCAATCTTGAGCTCGGCCGTCACCGCACCGCCGGCACGGATGAGGCTCACGTAGTTCAGGCGCTGCTGGGCACCAAAGTCGAGCTGTTGGGCGCGCACGTACAAGCCGTCCAGGCGATCGACCCCCGCCTCGCCGGCACGGGCCTCGATATCCTCGTAGGCGCGCAGGCAATCGTCGAACAGCGAGCGCGGCTCGGACAGCACCACGAGCGCCTTGCCGCTCACGTGCGACAGCGGGCTTACGGTCTGGCCGTACATCACCGGCAAAAAGCGATCGAGCTCAGGCGTGACGATGCGCGCATCCACCATCTCGAGCAATGCGGCCAGTTTGCTGTCGTCCTGGCTGGCACGATAGAGCGCCACATGCATGTTGTGGACGGCCTCGTCGGTAAGCGCCAGCTCACGGCAGGGGAAGATCTCGATGCTGTCTTCGTTGCCGATGGTCTGGCCCGTTGAGCTCACCATACGGCGGATGCGATCGATCTCGTCGCCGAAAAACTCAATGCGCACGGGCGCTTTTTCCTGCGCGGGGAACACCTCGACGGTGTCGCCGTGCACACGGAACAGGCCGGGCGCGTCGGCGGCACCGGCATTGGTGTAGCCCATGCCCACCAAGCGCTGTGGCACCTCGTCAAAAGGAATCTCCTCGCCCACCGCAAAAGTAGTGGACTCCCAGTAGCGGCTCTCGACTGGCGGCACGCAACGCAGCAGCGCACGGGCCGAGGCGACCATGATGCAGTTGTCCCCGCGCACGATGCGCCCGAGCGCCTCGCAGCGCTGGGCAACCACGGCATCGTCAGGCGCCTGCTCGCGCCACGGATAGTCCTTGCGCTCGGGAAAACGGCACACGTGCGCCAGGCCCACATAAGCAGCAAGGCTGCGCGCGGCGCGATCGGCCGCGTCCTCGCCGCTCACAATGTAGACCGTGGGGCGCGGACGGCGCGCAAACTGGGCTGCCGCCATAAGCGTGCGACCCGATTGCGACACGGCCAGCGTCACGTCCTCGCCGGCATCGAGTCCGGCCTCGACAGTCTGCAGCGCCTCGGCAGTGTAGAGCTGCGCGGCTATACGGTGAATGAGCATGCTGTTCCTCCGGCATTGCAACGCCAAAAGCCCGCCGAGGCAAGCTCGGCGGGTCGTTCGTCAAATTCGTTGCCTGTCATGGTAGCGCATGGAGAGGACTCCAGCTCAAGGGCAAATCCAGCCCCGCAAAAAACGCCAGACGAAGATGCGTTCCGCCCTACCCCGCTACGCGCACGCTGGGGCACAAATCCGCCAGCGGGCACTCGTCGCACTTAGGTTTGCGGGCGTCGCAGATCTCACGGCCAAAGGTAATCCACTGGTGGTTGACCGACTCCCAATACTCGTGCGGCAAAATCTTGAGCAGATCTTGCTCGGTCTTGAGCGGCTCTTTGGCATGCGTCTTGGGGCTCAGCATCAGGCGGTGCGCGATGCGGTTGACGTGTGTATCGACCGCGATGCCCTCGACAATACCAAACCCCACGTTGAGCACGATGTTCGCCGTCTTGCGGCCAACGCCTGGCAGCTTGACGAGCTCCTTCATGTCGGCCGGCACCTCGCCGCCGTAATCGGCAACGATCATCTGCGCGGCCTCCACGGCATGCTTGGCCTTACTCTTATAAAAGCCGAGTGACTTAATGGTATCGGCCACATCGGCCACGCTCGCCCCCGCCATGGCCTCGGGCGTGGGCCACTGGGCAAACAGCTGCGGCGTCACCTTGTTGACCTGCGCGTCGGTCGTCTGAGCCGAGAGCAGTACCGCGATGAGCAGCCTAAAGGGATTCTCGTGATCCAAAAAACACTCGACCGGGCCATAGCGACGGTTGAGGCGCTCGCACACCTCAACGGCGCGCTCGCGTTTGGCGGCATTGGTCTCGTGTGGCATAACGACTCCTCGGCTCAGCAGAAACATAACTTCACGGAAACGATTGTCCCACGTACGGGGTCCTTAAGCCTCCAAAAATGCGCCGGTCTGACGGCCCCACAGGCTTGCGTACTCGCCGCCCGCCTCGACAAGCTGCGCATGCGTTCCGTCCTCGACAATCTCGCCGTCCGCCAGCACCACGATGCGATCGAGCGCCGCCACGGTAGACAGGCGATGCGCCACCACAATGGAGGTGCGACCGCGCATCAGGTTCTCGAGCGCCTCCTGCACCAGCGCCTCGGACTCGCTGTCCAAGGCAGACGTCGCCTCGTCGAGCACCAAAATCGGCGCGTCGGTGAGAATCGCGCGGGCGATAGCCACGCGCTGGCGCTGACCGCCCGAAAGCTTAACGCCGCGCTCGCCCACCATGGTGTCAAAGCCACGGGGCAGGCGGTCGATAAACTCGGTCGCATTAGCCAAGCGCGCAGCCTCGCGGATCTGCTCGTCGGTGGCGTCGGGGCGTCCGTAGGCGATATTCTCGCGAATGGAGCGATGGAACAGCAGCGCCTCCTGCGGCACGTAGGCAACCTGGCGGCGCAGGCTCTGCTGCGTGCAGCGCGAGACGTCCTGTCCGTCCACGAGCACGCGGCCGCCCTGTACATCGTCCAGGCGCAGCAACAGCTTGGTGAGCGTCGTCTTGCCCGAGCCCGATTTACCCACCAGGCCTACGCGCTGGCCCGCCGCCACGTGAAGCGTCAGGTCGTCGAACACGTTCTCGCCCGCCGCGGCGTCACGGTATGCAAAGCTCAGGTGCTCAAAATCAATCGCACCTTCGGTCACTTTAAGCTCGGGAGCGCTCTCGTCGTCTGCCACCAGACGCGGCTCGTCCAGCACGCGCGTCATCTCGGCCGCATCGCCCAGCGCGCGGTTAATGCGCTGCATCATGGAGCTTACGTAGTTCAGACGCATGGTGAGGTTGTACGTATAGGTAAAGATCATGACGAGCGCGCCGGCAGAGATGCCAAACCACGCGTTGCCACCCGTGACGAACACGCTCACCACGGCCATGGTGATGACGATAAGGCCCGAGGTCGTAAAGTTGCGCTGCATCATGGCGTGCATCGAGACCGTCTCGGCGTCGCGCGCGGCGCGGTCGGCAGCATCGAACAGGTCGCGCTCAAAGTCCTCGCGCCCACAGGTCTTGACGGCCAGGATATTCGTGACCGCGTCGGACAGCACGCCCGACAGCTTGTTCTGCGCGGCGGACGTCGCGGCCGAAAGCGGCATGATGCGCTTATACATAAGCCAGACAAACGCGATGTAGACGACCATAATGCCCACCAGGATCACGGTAAACGTCGGCACCACCGGAGCGAGCGCCGCCACCGTGCAGACAACCGAGGTGATGGTAGGGATGAGCGAATACACCGTTACGTCCACCAGCCCCGTGTAGCCGCTCATAAAACGGCTCGTCTGGCTCACGAGCGATCCGCCAAAACGGCTGGTGTGGAATGTCATGGATTGATTGGAGAGTGTGTCGAAGCACAGGCGCGCCAAGTGATAGTTGCCCGCAATCTCGAGCTTGTAGACGGTGTAGTCCTGCAGCTTGGAGAGGATTTGGCCCACTAGGTTAACGAGCACGAGCGCCAGAATGTAGGGACCAAAGACCTCAAACACCCGGTCGCCCGCCACGGGGCCGGCCTGGACGCGGTCGACGATAAGGGCCATCACGTAGGTGTTGGCAAACGTGAGCAAAAAGATGTAGCCCGCCGACGAGAACACCGAGAGAAAGACGATCAGCGGCTGCGTGCGCGTGACGTCCCAAAAACGCTGCAGCGTGCGGCGCACGGTGGAGCGTTTGAGCGGACTGGTGTTTCTCTGAGACATGGGCTTCCTTTCGCGTCTGATAGGGCGAAACGCCATTGTTGCACATTGAAGCGCACTTCAGGCAAGCACGATGCGAAAAGCGCCCGCGCCGTGCTTGCGCAGGCGCCCCGCCGTCAGATGCAGCTAGTCCTCGTCTTTTTGGTCTGCGAGCAGGCTCGCAGACGTGAGCCCCAAGATCTCGTCGGCCTCCCGCGCGTCTTCCAGCGCGTCGATATCCTTGAGCTTGCGCTCCATAACGTTGGTGCGCGTGGTGATGATGCCCTCGACCGTTTTACCCGCGGTCTCGATCTGCTGCTGGGCGCGGCGCAGCGCCGTCTGATAGCGCGGCAGTTCGGCCTTGACGGCAGAGAGCACACGCAGCACGTCGTCGGTGCGCTTTTGTAGCCTAAACGTCTGGTAGCTCATCTGCAGGCTGTTGAGGATGGCCGCCATGGTGCTGGGGCCGGCAACGTTGACGTGATAGTCGCGGCCCAGGGTCTCGATAAGCCCGGGGCGGCTGACGACCTCGGCGTACAGTCCTTCAAACGGCACGAACATGATGCCAAAGTTGGTCGTTGCCGGCACGCTCAGGTACTTTTCGCAGATGTCCTTGGCCTCGCGCTTGACCATGGTGTCGAGCGTCTTACGCGCAGCCGCCACGGTCTCCGCATCGCCCGACTCCTGCGCGTCGAGCAGGTGCTCGTACGCGTCGCCCGGAAACTTGGAGTCAATCGGCAGCAGCACGGGGTCGCCCTCGTCCACCGGCAGCTTGACGGCAAACTCAACGCGCTCCGAGGCGCCGGGCTTGGTGGCGACGTTTTCCAGATACTGGTCGGGCGTAAGGATGTCCGCCAGAATTGCACCCAGCTGCACCTCGCCCAAAATGCCACGCGCCTTCACGTTGCCCAGCACGCGCTTAAGGTCGCCCACGCCGGTGGCGATGGACTGCATGTCGCCCAGGCCCTTGTACACGGCCTCGAGCTGGTCGCTCACCTGCTTAAACGATGCCGACAGTCGGTCGTTGAGCGTGCGGGAGAGCTTCTCGTCCACCGTCGCACGCATTTGATCGAGCTGCACGTTGTTGTCTTTACGGATGGCGCCCAGCTGAGCATCGACCGTTTCGCGCACCTTGTCCAGGCGATGCTCGATACCCTCGCGGTTGGCACCGAGCTGTTGGGCCGTCTCGCGGCGCAGGTCATCCATCCGGTCACCAGCTTGCGAAAACTCACGTGCGATGGTCAGGTAACGTTGCTGCTCCACGGCCGCATCTGTCGTCTGCTGCTGCGCGATGGCATTGGCCGTGCGGCGAGTTTCGGCCAGCGCGACGTTCAGGGCATCGAGCGCGTTGTTGGCCTGCTCGAGTGCTGCCAGCGTTTCCGCGCTACTGTCGCCACGCTCCCGCAACTCGGCACGCAGGCTCTTGAGCTGGAGGGCGCAAGCCACAGCAACCCCCACCGCCACCAAGGCGATCACAACAAGCACAATATCAATAGCAGACATAAACTCCGCCCAACAAACCCAATCGAGCACCAATCAAAACCGCGATCAATCTTACCCCGCCATACGCACCGGGCGCCCGGCCCCTTCTTGGGCGCCCCTCTCCTCCGCATATTCCATAATGCGGCGCGCCGTCTCCCTGCTCACCTTTGAGTCATCACCGGCTAAATATGCGTACACGTTTCCCTTATTCAGATTCAAATCGCGGCAGAGACCGTAGCGCGTTACACCCGATTCCTCTAGCGCTCCCAACGTTCTTTTTCGCATCAGGGCGTTGATTCTTCTGTCCGCCACTGGCTTTTCCTTCACCGCTCTATACGCACGCCAAACGTTGGCATAACGATTAGGAAGTTTGTCCTCGGCGCATAGAGATGCCAGGCTACCCGTTTGGGCGTACAAGGACAAAACGCCTCGGTAACCCTCTTCCATCCACGAACCCTCGGATAAACCCAGAACGTATTCGGCTTTACCCTGTGCCAAAGCGAGCAAAAACAGGGGCTCCGCCACGCGCGGCGCAACCGTCGTCGCTTGCTTAACCAGTTTTCTAAAACTGAGCGACTGCTGTCCGGATAGCTCTCGGCAATAGCCTTTTAAGAATCCCTCAAAGGTCAGATTCAACCGAGCACCTCCTTTTTGTATTGGCTGTATGCGCAGACCATCTCTTGATAACTCCGCTCCGAAGGCGACGACGCCAGCGCCTCGCCCTCGTCGAATATAAGCCGTTCGAGCAGTCCCCAATCAAGTCGGTCGACGAATGCCTGGCTATGAAGATCGATGATGTCGTTCGGACGACAGGCATAGAGCTTCATTACCGCCAGGTCCTCCAAGGATGGCGTAAAGTACCTGATAAAGCGCGCCCCAATATCCAAGGGAATCAAACGATCTTCGTAATTGAACGGCATCTGATTACAATATGCCACCGCCATACCATTCACCTCGGGGTATCGAGCTATGATCTCGCGGAGGCACCTATCTGCCTCAAACACATCAATGTCATGTGTAACCGAACGATTCGTCACATCGTTTAGCATGAAGGCGCTTCCTCCCACCAATACAACGTTCGGCCTGTCGTCTCTTGGACCTATTTCCAGCTCCGCCTCTTCGTCAATGCCCAAAAGAGTCTGCTCTAAATCCTGCTTATACATAGCAAATCCTATTATTATTTATCTTCAATAATACTATTCAGTCGCACGACAGGACCCACAGGATGCAAGAATTCTGCTCGTGGCGATAATTCGTACACCCTGGAAGTCCTAATGTGACAAACGCTAACTCTCCCAGCCGGCGCGGATGGTTGTTGCGACATCGCCTAGGCGCTGGCCCAGGGCCGCTAGATGCTGGAGCACCTCATTGGGCGAGGCACCGTTGAGAATGCACGTGAGGGCATATGAGGCCAAGAAGATTGCCGCAAGTCCTAGCGGAATGAGCACGATCATCGCCAATGTGCGCAGGCGCTGGCCCACGCGGCGACGACGCGCACGACGCTTGTCGAACGCGAGCTCCTGCGCATATGAATCTTGCTGTACGGAATAGGCCTCTGGTGCCGATTCGCACCCGGGCACGGCTGCAGGTACAGCAGCGGGCACGACGTTTTGCACGGGCGCCTGGTTGGCAACCCCTTGCATTTGCATCTCTATAAGCCGCCGCTGCTGCCGCAGCATGCGCTCGGCTTGTTGCTGTGGGGTCTCAAGAAACAGGTCCATGTTGGCCTCCAAAATCGGAGCGTTCGACGCTTACGACCAGCATCCCGCACCGCCATGACCGCGACAACGCAATCGCCGGCAATAGCCACAAAGTTTCTTTTGCTCAAAAGCTGTCGAAAAGCTCAACAACTCCCCTACCAGCACTTTCTCTGAGCTTTTTTCGCCAGCAATCTTTTGGCCTTCCACCCTTACGCCAACTGACCAAAATCTAACCAAAAGCTTGACGAAAATTGTGGAGACCGGGACCCCACACAAAAAGTGCCGCCCCAAAGGGGCGGCACACAAACCAATCTATTAGCCAAAACTCGTTGGCAAGCCCGCGTCGTCAGACCCGCGGCGCATGCCTTTGCCTCGCGTGACTCTGCGAAGCCGTGAGCGAGAGGGAAAGGGATGCGCCGCGGGTCTGACGTCCGGAGCGGTGAAACCAGCAGTTGCCCTGCGCTCCGTGGTCGGTGAGGACAGACTACATGCCCGCGAAACCTCGGGCGGCGGTGGCGCACATAAACGCCAAGGCTAGAATCACGAGCGAGCCCGCGATGTCAACCAGCACACCCATTGCGCGGCGCTCAAACAGCCAGCTCTCGAAGTGCGGGGCGACGTTGCGCCAGACACGCCACAACAAGATGCCCATGCCGATGACGCCGGGGATATTGAGCAGCAAAATCTCGGAGCACAAGAGGCCAATCAGGTTGCCGGCGGCAAAGCCCGCATCGCCCTCGCAGTACTTGCGATAAATCATGTACAGCATGTACGCCACAAACGGCTGCAGGCACGCAGAGATAAACGTAACCACCATCGAGGGGTCCTGAGAAAAGACATCGGTGAGCTTATCCACGCTCGTAGCATCTTTCGAAGCCAAGAACAAGCCAATGACCACCACGGGCACCACGCCCAAGATAACCTCGACCAGAGTAAACAACTTAGCAGTCAGATCCTCGCTAGCCGTATTGAGGTGAGGCGCCCACTCAGGATGAGCATGCGCACCGACCTTCTTCTCCTTATCGGCACGCGCAGCCTTACTGCTCTCATCAACCACGCGATGAGGATCGAGGCGAGTCCCCGCCGCAGCCACCCGAGCCCGAGACTTCTTACCCATACCCAACACCTCACAAGAGGAAACGAATAGCCAACGCTACCCAGTGTACCCCCTAAGCAACGTCATCGCCCCAACTGCCTCCACACAAAACGTGCCGCCCCATAAGGGGCGGCACACAAACTTTAATATCAGCTTTTCTGTAGCGAGCACGCAACGACCCAAAGCGGGCCGGGAGGGCGGGATTGCCTTCCCTCAACGCGACCCTGCGAAGCCGTGAGCGGGGAGGGAAGGCAATCCCGCCCTCCCGGCCCAGCTCATGTCAGCGCCAAGCGCTAGTAGTTCACCACCTGCTCCTCAAAGTACGCCTTCGGGTGGTTGCACACCGGGCACACCTCGGGCGCCTCGGCACCAACATGCAGGTGCCCGCAGTTCAGGCACTTCCACACCTTCACGCCCTCGCGCTCAAACACCTCGCCCGACTCAATGCGCTCGACAAGCTTGTTGTAGCGCTCCTCGTGAGCCTTCTCGACAGCACCGACGCCACGGAACTTCTCGGCAATCTCGGTAAAGCCCTCCTCCTCGGCGGTCTTGGCGAACTCGTCATACATCGTGGTCCACTCGTAGTTCTCGCCCGCAGCGGCATCACGCAAGTTGTCCAGGGTGTCGGGAACGGCGCCGTCATGCAGATACTTAAACCACAGCTTGGCGTGCTCGGACTCATTGCCAGCGGTCTCGGCAAAGATATTCGAGATCTGAACGTAGCCATCCTTCTTGGCCTTAGATGCGTAGTAGCGATACTTGGTATGCGCCTGGGACTCACCGGCAAAAGCGGTCTCGAGGTTCTTCTTGGTTTGAGAGTTCTCAAAATCCATAGGTGTACTTCCCTTCAACACATGCCGCCCGTAGGCTTCGAGCGGCCTTGTCTTTAGGATGCCCTCAAGCCGAGAATTTAAACCCTACAATCTTGTTCTTCAAATTCGAACGAGCTACACGCTCAGCCAGCGATCGCCCTCGGAGCTGCAAAAGCCCTCGCGCTCCAGGTCTGCCAAAATGCTCGCGACAAGATCGCGCTCGACCGGCTCGCGGCCTGCCGCCGCTTCCATCTCGTTAACGCCCGCAACGGCCTCGGCGAGCGTGATACCCGCTGGCTGCCCATCGCGCGCAGCCAGCAGCATGCGCACAATATGGGCGCGCTTTTGACGGCGCGAGCCCTCAAACTTGGACTGACGGCTATAGCCCGCCGAGCGCCTGGACGGATTGGGCAGCGTTTTCTTAAGATACGCGCCATAATCCAGCAGCGCGTAGTACCACGCACGCGGCGTATCGGCATCGTCTTGCGGCGCCGCAAAGGGGGCAATCTCGTCTGGCGCCACACCGGGGGCAGCCGGACAGGCTGCCTGAACCAGCGGTACCAGCTCGCGATCGGGAACGGCCGGCACATCGGGAAAGAAGTGATGCAGAAAAACCGTGCGAACGTTGGTCTCCAGATACACGCCCGGAAGATCGAACGCGAACGACCGGATGCCCTGCGCTGTCGCCGGCCCAATACCGGGCAGGGCGACCAGGTCGCGCGTCTCGCGCGGAAACTCCCCGTCCCAGTCCTCCACAACGCACTGAGCGGCCCTGTGAAGCGCCAGAGCGCGCCGATTGTAGCCCATCCCCTGCCAAGCACCCAAAACGTCGGAGGGAGCGGCCTGAGCGAGCGCCTGCACGGTCGGAAAGCAGTCGAGCCACGCCGGCATACGCGTCTCCACGCGCGGCACCTGCGTTTGCTGCAGCATAACCTCGGAAAGCCAAATAATGTACGGGTCGCGCGTGCGGCGCCACGGAAGGTCGCGATAACGCAGGACCCCTTCCGAACGAATCATCGAACGAAAGGGGTCCTGAATCATGGCTATGCTCCTTATGCGGCGCTATTCCTCCCGGCAAGCACACGCACAGGTGGCGTACTCGGGAAACGCATCGCGGTCGGCGAACTTGGAATCGACGGCCGGGAACTGGCGGTGAGCGACGATATCGCCCAGCGAAACGGAATCGAGGTAGTCGCGCATCAGCGCTTGAGCTCCGGCCCACAGGGGATGATAACAGCACGTGCCCATGCGTGCACAGTCGCCATCGGGCGCGGTGCAATCGTTCATGACCATGGGGCCCTGAACGGCTTCAACGACCTGGCGAATGGTGACATCGTCGGGGCTGACCTTAAGACGCATGCCGCCATGGACGCCACGCAGGCTCTCCACAATACCGGCCTGAACCAAACCATGCTGAATCGAACGGGCAAACGAATACGGGACATTGACCTCTTCGGCGGCGGTGCGAACAGAAAGCAGACGCTCCGAGTCCTCGGCAAGCATCGCGAGCATGCGAAGGGCGTAATCAGTCTTCCTCGATATGTCCATTTTTCCCCTTTCAAGGAATAGGAACAGCTCGAACTAGCTCCGGGGCCGAGCTTACGTCGAGACGTCAATGACCGTATGGACGCCCATATAGCAAAACGGGTGCCCACTGAATGCCGTGTTTGAAGCCTCTTGCATCAAAAACGGCCCATAGTGCAATTTAGTATAACCTAACCCCCTGCTTCGTTGAACAGGTATTGCGCAACAAACGCTTTGTTTGAACACATGTCTCAAACGGAGCTTGTCCGGGAATTGGAAGGATTTTGTTTTGGGTGAAAGGGGCCGATGGGATCAAGGTCCTATCAAACGCAAAAAGCCACGTCCGAAGACGTGGCTTTAATTGCGTTGGCGGGAAGTACGGGGCTCGAACCCGCGACCTCCGACGTGACAGGCCGGCGCTCTAACCAAACTGAGCTAACTCCCCAGGCAGTCGTTCGCGTTTGTTTCCGCTCGCGTGCGCTGCGGGGATTAGTATACACAGAAGTCTGTCCGGTGCGCAACAACTTTTTTGAAAATATTTTTTGGGCCCCTCCGGGAGGGTCTCCGGGGCTGGGGGCGGGGGTTAAGTTTGCTGCTCTACAGTCCTGCGCAAGACGGAAAGCACATTAAGTGCTTTCCTTTGCGTGCGGAACTCGCGACAAACTTAACCCCCGCCCCCAGCCCCGGAGACCCTCCCTGCCGTCACATTATTCAACCAGTTTTGCAGGCGTGCGCCGCTGCGCGGCTAGCCCGCGTGCTCCTCGGCGGGGTTGGTCTGATGGATCTTGTTGAACTTCCGCCTTTGGCTCATAAAAAACGGGGGATGCGTTGTGCATCCCCCGTTTTTGTTGCGGTTACTCCAGGTCAATAAATTTGGTGCTCAGGATCTTGCCGTCCTTGACGAGCATTCTGGCCATGGTGGGGCCTCGGGTGCCTCTGGGGTAGCTGGCGCTACCGGGATTGAGGACCAGGCAGCGGCCTACTTGGGCTTCTTTGGTTACGTGGGTGTGACCGTTGATGGCTACGTCTACGGATCCCACCGGAAGGTCTTCGCGGTAGTGGGCTACGGCGAATTTGAGTCCTTCGTAGGTGAAGAGGGCCAGACGGTCTACATCGGGGCCGTAATCGCGGTAGTAGTCGTTGTTGCCCAGGACCGCTCGCACGGGGGCGATGGTGCATAGATGCTCGTAATCCATCTCTGAGGTGAGGTCTCCGGCGTGGATGATCAGATCTGCGCCCTTGAGCTTGTCCAGAAGCGCGGGCGAAAGATAGCCGTGGGTGTCCGAGATGATGTCGATGCGCTTGGCGCTTGCACTGTTCATGGGATCCCTTCTTCAAAACCGATTCGACGTATATACAAAAAGCCCCACGGCTCCGCAGACAATTGGTCTACAGGGCTGCGGGGCCAGTGTGCTAGAGGCTCAGGGCCTTCTTGAGCGGCACAACGCGGCGGCGCGAGACCGGCACGCGTTCGTCGACGCCCGTAATGCCCAGTTGGATAGCGCCCGAGGGCACCGTCTCGACATCCGTGACGCACGCCAAGTTGACGATATAGCGACGATGAACGCGAAAGAAGCCAAAGTCGCAAAGCTTGGCCTCGAACTGCGCCAACGAAGTCGTCGATAGAAAACGATCATCGACGGTATAGATACAGGAGTAATCGTCCTTGGCCATGATGAAGCGAATGTCATCCACGGGAATGAGGACCTTACGGCCGCCCTTTTCCACCGGAATGCGCTCGATGGTGGCTTTGCTGTCCGTGACGGGCTTGGCGTGCTGCATGACCTTCTCGATCGCGCGATCCAGGCGTGCCTCCTCAACCGGCTTCATGAGGTAATCGACGGCATCTACGTCGAACGCCTCGACGGCATGATCGCTATACGCGGTCACAAACACAATCGCCGGCGGATTCTTAAGCTTATGCAGCGCCTCGGCAAGCTGCAGACCAGAAGCACCGGGCATCGAGATATCGAGAAATACGACATCGACGCGGCTTTCCATCAACATCTCAATGGCGGAGCGGACGCTCGACGCCTCCGTGATCGTGCCGATCTTGCCCGTCTGCTCGAGCAAGAAGCGAAGTTCCGAACGGGCCGGGGCCTCATCATCCACAATCATCGCACGCAGCATAGGGATTAAACCTTTCGTCAACAAACTACGCTGGGCATCCGCCGCTTGGCGTTGAGCCCATAGCCTTTTATTTTACTCTTGAATGTCAAAGATGCTCTCTGACAAATCAAGATGCAGGAGCACTTTGGTGCCCTTGCCCGGCGCCGATTCGACGCGCGTATAAGAGTGCGGTCCATAAAAGCGATGGATGCGCTCAGAAATATTGTGCATGGCCACGCCGGCGCCGCCGCCTTGCGGGGAACTGGCATCGGGGCGGGCGGAGCGCTCATCAAACAGCCTGGCGGCGGTACCCTCGTCCATGCCCACGCCGTTGTCGGCCACGGCAATCAGGATTGCGTCGTCGCCGTCTTGATGGACGGTCACATCGATCTGCAGGGCATCGCCATCGCCCATGCCATGCCGCACGGCGTTCTCGACGATGGGCTGGATTACAAAGGCCGGGACCAATGTGTCCTCGACATCCTCGGAGACATCGAAGGTCGCCAGCACGCGGTCCTCGCCAAAGCGCGCCTTCTCAAACGTCAGGTAGCGCTTGGTCTGGGCAACCTCGCGCGAGACCGGGATAAGCGACCCCGAGTTGTCGAGCGTGGCGCGATAGAACGAGGAAAACTCGCGCAGCAGCTCGCGGGCACGCAGCGGGTCGGTACGCGTAAACGACGCGATGGTGTTGAGCGTGTTGAACAGAAAGTGCGGGTTGATCTGCGCCTGCAGGGCACGCACCTCGGCACGGGCCGTCAGTTCCTTTTGCACCTCGAGCTCGTGGATGGCGAGCTGCGTGGACAGGATCTCGGCAAAACCCGAGGCGAGCGCATACTGGGTACGGTCGACGGCACGCGGGGTCTTGTAGTAGAACTTGAGCGTGCCGACGGTGCGGTCGCCCACCTTGATGGGCGCGATGATGCCGGCGGGAACATGGTTGTGCGAGCCATCCGAACCCACCACGTCCACCACGCGGTTGAACGACTGCACGATGCCGTGCTCAATGACGTAGCGCGTGGCAAGCGTATGGATGGGCGAATCGGGCAGCAGCTTTTCCTCGAACTCGCCCGCGCAGGCCAGCACGTTGCTCTCATCGGTGATGGCAACGGTCATGGCACGTGTCTCGGGCAGAATACGCCGGCACACCAAAAGCGCCGATTCCTGCGTCAGGCCGCCCTTAATGTCCTCGAGCATGGCCGAGGCAACCGAGAGCGTCTCCTCGGTGTACTGGGAGCGTACCGAATCGGGGTTGAGCGTCAAATAGATAAAGATGCACAGGAAGATACACAGCAGCGCACAGGCGATCACCGTGGCAATCGGCTCAATGCCAGTCGCCAGGGCAAAGATAAAGTACACCAACACGCAAACGGCGCAGACAACGGCGATGATGCGAAAGATTGAAATTGAATTATCGCGCTGGGCGCGGCGGTCGATCATTCAGCCCCCTCCAGGATGCTAATCAGTTGTGCGTCGCGCCAAAGTTCATCCATGATCTTGGGCCAGAAACTCTGAAAACGCAGGTAGCTTGCGGCGTTTTGGCGGGCATAGGTCTTGGCCTCGTCAATACCATGACGCCAGATGCGCAGATACCCCTCGTGCTCGCGGGTAAACATGCTGCGAACCATGGCGGTCTTGCGCACGCGGTCGTCGAGCTCGCGCGAGATCCACGGACCCGGATAGGGCATGAGTGATGCGGCCGTAACCGGAATGAGCTCCTTTTGGTGCGCAGCGAACGTCAGCTTGGCCCGCTCGTAGTACCAACGGTACACGTCCTGCATAAAGCGCGGCGAGCGCTTCTCGGACTCGGGCGGCAGGTGGCGCACGGTCCACTCGTTATCGAACCACACGTCATAGCCGAACATGCGCATGTTAAACAGGTAGTCCAGATCCTCGCCGCGGGTGATAAACGGGTCGAAGGCCACGCGCGTAAAGGCGCGGGCGTGCAGGGCCATCAGGCCGCCGCACACGTAATTGGAACGCGAGATGCGGGTGCCCGAGAGCGCCTTTTTCATCCAGCGATTGAACTCGATACGCTTGGTCCACCAGCGATGGCAAATGCCCACTTTGTCCGTGGGAGCCAGCGGCGACCCGTCGCGATCGTAAAAGTATCCGCTCTTGACTAAAATCGGCAGGCCCTGACGCGTCTGTTGGCCCAGTGCATAGGTCGCACGCTTCATAAAGTCGGCATCGATGACGGTCTCGTCGTCATCCAAAAACACAACCGCGTCGTGCCCCAGCACCGCAGCGCAGGCAAGACCCATGTTGCGGATGGCGCCGTAGCCGCGCAGGCTCACGCACTCGCCCGAGCCTTTGGGCGCAATCTGCGCCACGCGGTCGGCAACACGCGAAGCCTGAGTATTGGTAACGATGGTGACCTTAAGTGTGGGATGAGCATTAACGATTTCGTGCACGCGATGGGATACGTCGGCCGTGGCAGAAACCGGACAGACCACCAAGAGAATGATGCGCGGAATGTCGTGCACCTGTTCGAGCGAAGTCAGGCAGCGATCGAGTTCCGGGTTGGCGGCATTGAGCGACGTCGAGTGATCGTAGGTGCCGGGAGCGTTTGCTTGGGTATCATCGCCCGCCCAATATGTTGGGATCACAACCGTGGCGTTCATACCTTTACCCTCCTTGCAACACAAAAACGGGGCGCCGCCAAACACAGGCGACGCCCCGCGACCTAGCTGATTCCATCATACCCACTTGGGCTAAACATTGTTCGGAAGTCAGAATGATTTATGCGGCCACTTCCAAAAGAGTACTGCAGATAGGCACAATTGCTGTACTGAGCCCGGTTGCCTTACGCCGCCGCCTGAGCCATGCGGGACAGACGGACCAGCAGCACAAAGCCAACAACCAGCAGAACGCCAATAGAAAGGACGCCCAGCGACGGGTTGCCGGTCAGCGAGGTGACAACCGACACCAGGAAGGTGCCCATAACGCTTGCGTAACGGCCAAAGATATCGAAGAAGCCGTAGTACTCGTTGGACTTTTCCTTGGGGATGATGCGGCCAAAATAGCTGCGGCTCAGCGCCTGCACGCCGCCTTGGAACAGGCCGACCAAAATGGCGAGCACCCAGAACTCAAAGGCGGTCTTTAAGAAAAACGCGGCAAAGAGCACGATGCCCATATAGGCGGCGACGGCCACCAAGATCATATTGAGTGTGCCCACGCGACCGGCGAGCTTGCCGTAGATGATGGCGGACGGGAAGGCCACAAACTGCGTGACGAGCAGAGCCAGCACCAGTTGGGTCGAGTCGATGCCCAAAGCCGACCCGTAGCTGGTTGCCATGGAAATGACCGTGTGCACACCGTCGATGTAGAAGAAGAACGCGATCATGTAGACCAGCACGGTCTTGTTGTGGGCGATCTCGCGCATGGTGTGTCCGACCTCGGAGAACACGCCGCCCACGATGTGGCCGATGGTGTCCTGGGGACCGCGCTCGCGACCGTACTTTTGCTTATAGGTGCGAATGAGCGGCAGGGTAAAGATGAGCCACCAGGCACCGGTGATGACAAACGACAGACGCGTTGCCAGCATGGTGGGGACGCCAAGAGCGGGGCCACCCATGATAAGCGCCAGGCAGATGATGAACGGCACGGTGGAACCGATGTAGCCCCAGGCATAGCCCGAGCTGGACACGGCGTCCATGCGCTCGTCGGTGGTAATGTCGGGCAGCATGGCGTCGTAGAACGTCATAGAAGAGTTAAGGCCGATGGTGCACAGCACGTACACGGTCAAAAATGCCATGGCGGACATGGGGATAGCCTGCGCCAGGCAAAGAACCAGGCCCGTGAGGAAGAAGCCCAAGAAGAACTTGATCTTGTTGCCGGCGTAATCGGCAAGCGCGCCCAGAATGGGCATGAGCATGGCAATGACCAGCGAGGCAATCGTCTGCGCGTTGCCCCAGGCGACCACCAGGTCTGCCGAGGAAGCACCGGTATTGATGGCGTTAAAGTAGATGGGCACCACCGAGGTATTGAGCAGCACGAGGGCCGAGTTGCCCACATCGTACATAACCCAGTTACGCTCGAGCTTGGTGTATTTCATGGACAGGGCCCCTTCGTATTCGCCCGATATGCAGTTAGTTCATCGTACCCCAATTGTCCAGAGGCGCCGGTAAGGATTCGGCAAAGGGGCACGCACGAGCCCTACTCCTCGCGGTCGAACTCTTCGTCGGCGCCGAGCACGCGACCGCTGTAATTGACGTGGTTGGTCACGGCTTCCATATCGCCGGTCTCGATAAAGCGGGCGACGGTGAGCTCGTAATCGAGCAGTGCGCGGTCAAAGACCTCGGGGAAGCTCTCGGTCGAGACTTCATCGGTAAAGGGGCTCTTCCATGCCAAGTGGCCCAGATTTCCGGTACGCTCGGGCAGCTCGGTCGTCACGCGGTGCGCAAGGCCGTCGAGCAGCGAATAATCGTGCACCAAGCCCTCGAGCAGGGCAATCGCGCGCGTCTTGGCCGAACCGGCGGGCTCGATAGTGCGGTAGAGCAGCTGCATGTCGGCTACGGCGCCGCCGTACTCTCCCACCGGGATATCGATGCCGTACACGCGTCCGGCAACATAGCTCATCAGCACACCGGCAACGCGATTGATGCGGTCGGTAGTGACGATCTCGCCCGCCGGCGGATAATCCTCAACGGTGGCCCCGTCGCGCTTGAGCTGCAGCATCAGCACGTCCAGGTCGCTTTCGAGCACGGCATGAACTTGACTGCCCGAAGCCTCGAGCTCGGGATCGGACTCGACAATGCCAAACTGCTGCTCGTAGACAAAGGGGTGGGCATTGCGATCGAGCACATAGTGCGACAGCAGGCCCAGCGCAAAGGCGCGACCCAGATTGGCATCGCGCGGCTGCAGGTGCGACACGCCGTCGCGCAGGCACGAGAATTGGCGCGACATGCGCGAGCGGTGCATGACCTGAGCAAGCGACATGCAGTCGGAGATGCGCGGCGTGAGCATGTGGAAGAAAAACGGGTCGGGACCTTGGTTTCCCAGGATAAAGGCGATGCGCTCCTCGTCGGACGTGATAACGCCCTGCGGAAGACGGTCGATGCTTTCCTCGCCAAACAGATGATGCGTAATGAGCGCGGGCATAATAATCCTTTCGATTTCATTCGATGCAATCCATTATGCCCACCGCACAGTCATGCCAAACCTGTAACGGCAAACGATGGCACACCGACCCTTACGCTAGCCCCAAGTGCGATTTGACCTCGGCAGCGCGACGACGGGACACGGGCACCGTCGAGCTCACACGGTCGAGCCTGAGCTCCATCAGGCCCGTGGAGCCGATCTCGACATTGTGCACGTCTTCCAAATTGACCAGATAGCTGCGGTGGACGCGGATAAAGCCCTCGGAGGCCAAGCGGCGCTCGAGCGAGGAAATCGACTCATTGATCAGATACGTTCCATCGGCACAGACGGCGTTGCAAAAATCGGCACGCGCCTCAAAGTAGCAGACATCCGCCACGGGAATGAACACCTTTTTGCCCCCGCGATCCACCGTCAGGCGCAAAGGCTGGCGCGGAGCATGGACGACACGGCGAGCGCCCAGGGCAGTCTCGATCTTGTCGAGCGCCTTTGACAGGCGGGCATCCTCGACCGGTTTGACGACGTAATCGACAGCATCGAGGTTATAGGCATCGGCCGCATACTCGGCAAATGCCGTCACAAACACCACGACCGGCGGCCTCTTTAGGTTTTGCAGGGTCTCGGCAAGCTCAATTCCCGAGCGACCGGGCATGGTAATGTCTAAAAACAGCACGTCGGGCTTGTTCGACAGAATCGACTCCACGGCTTCGGTGACATTGCCCGCCTCGGCAATCTGACCCACACGCGTATCCTTTTCCAACAGATAGCGTAGCTCAGCCCTAATTGGGGGCTCGTCATCAACCACCAGGATGTTCCAGCCTTCGGACATATGCGCTTTCCCTCTTTTTCTCTCAATCCAACCGCGTGCTACACCGTCAACGGCGCCGGCTCATGTGGCTCGCCGTTCAACTCAACGATGACCTGCGTTCCCACGCCCTCCTGGGACTTCACGCGCATACCAGAATCTTCTCCGTAAAAGAAATGGATGCGCTGAAGCACGTTGAAGAGCGCCAGGCCGCAACCTCGCTTGACGGAGCCGTCGGCGGTAATGCTCTCGGGTTCCTCTCGGCGATGCTGCTCAAACAGATGCGCGCAGACTTCTTCGCTCATCCCGATGCCGTCATCTTCGACGATGATCTCCAAGCCGTCATCGGTCTCAAAAGCCCTAACACGAATAGAAAGCGGCTCGATCTCGCGCTGCGCATGCTTGATGCAGTTTTCGAGCAGCGGCTGCAAGATAAACGGCGGTACCAGGCTGTCGCGCACCTCAAAGTCGATGTCGACCGAGACGCGCAGACGGCCGTCGCCATACCGGGCCTGCATAAGATTGATATAACGAGTGCCCTGTTCCACCTCGTGCTCGAGCGTGGTGAGCGTATCGGAGTCAGAAAGCGTCTGACGATAGTAGTTGGAAAAGTCGATCAGCAGCGATCGCGCCTTGTCGGGCTCGGTTCGAACGAGCGACACGATAGTGCTAATGGTATTGAATAGAAAATGCGGGTCGACCTGCGATTGCAGGGCGCGCAGCTCCACGCGGGCCGTAAGCTCGTCCTGGCGCTCGAGCTCAAAGCTCGCGAGCTGCGTGGAGATGAGATCGGCAAAGCCCGAGGCCAACGCCGTCTGGCGCATATCAATGCTGCTCAGGCGGGGGTAATACAGCTCGAGTGTGCCCACGCAATGCCCGCGCACGGTAAGCGGCGCGACGATGCCGGCGCGCAGGCGGGGAAAATAGCCGCCCGTCTCATGGGAGGTGTCACGCGAAAATACGCTCTGCTCGCCCGTCTCAATCACACTGAGCGTGGTCTTGAGCACGACCGGGGTGCCGGCGGGGCACTTTGCCGAGTCCTCGCCCCAGCTTGCCAACACCTGCTTGCCGTCGGTAAAGCAGATGGCAGAGGCGATGGTCTCGGACAGGATAATTTTAGAGGCGCCCAGGGCCGCTTCGGGCGTAAGGCCGCGCGACGTGTAGGCGAATATTTTTGATGCGATGGCGAGCGTACGGTCGGTTGCGCTCGATGTGAGGTCGTCGGGGACCACAAAGACATATGAGAAAAAGAAGCACAGCATGACCATGCCGGCAATAACGACAACGCCCGGAACGGGATTGGGGTTATCGGTTAAATCCCAGATAAGCAGCAGGATAAGCGCCGGAACGACAACACCGAGCAGGATGGCCTGGACCACGTGCTGTGCCGTGCGAAAGACCTTGGTAGAGTTGTAGCTCTTGCCCAGAATCAGCCTGTTTAAATCCACCGTCATCCCCTTTTATCTATCGCACCCATAGCAATAAAGAGGGCCGCAAGCGACCCTCTCCATTGCATTATGCAATCAAATACTGTGTTTTACATCCAGTCGTCGATGAACGGTAGTTTAGGCGCTGTATTTGTTGGCCTCGCCAAAGGTGCCAGCCTCGACGATCCAGCCGTCCTTCATGATGACGTCCATGTTGTCGGTGTTGAGCACGTGGATGTCGGCGGCGACGTCACCGTTGACGACCAGCAGGTCGGCGCACTTGCCGGCCTCGATGGAACCGGTCTCGTCCTCGATGTGGCACATCTTGGCACCGTTGAGGGTGGCGCAGGTGATGGTCTCGACCGGGGTGAAGCCGATCTTGTCGACGAACTCGTACATCTCCTCGATGGAGCAGGTGCCGTACGGGGTGACGAAGGAGAAGGAGTCGGAGCCGATCGTCATGACGACGCCGCGCTTCTTGGCCTCGCGCAGGCAGTCGTAGTTGCGCTGCAGCTCCTTCTCGACCAGGGTGCCCTCGTACTTGTCGTGCAGCTCGGGGACGTAGACGGGCGGATAGGTGGCGTACCAGGTGGGCAGGAAGGCGATCGTCGGGGTGAAGAAGGTGCCCTGCTCGGCCATGAGGTCCATGGTACGCTCATCGATATCGAAACCGTGAATCAGCTGTTCGCAGCCAAAGCGAACGGAATCGTAGGCAGCGGCATGGTTGTTGTAGCAGTGGCTCCACACGGGGATGCCGACCATCTTTGCCTCTTCGACCACGGCCTGGATCTCCTCGGAGCAATAGTGCTGGTCGCGACCGGAGTCCCAGCGCCAGATGCCGCCACCAGTAGCCCAGATCTTGATGGCATCGGGGTTCTCGCGCAGGCGACGACGGACGGCCTTGCGCAGATCCCAAGGACCGTCGACCTGGTCGCCCCAGGGATGGGATTCCTTGTTGAGCTCCTGGGTGCAGTGGTGGGAGTCACCGTGGCCGGCAACGCGGCAGAAACCGAGGCCGGTGGCCAGAACGCGCGGGCCCTTAAAGACGCCCTTGTCGATGCAGTCACGGATCTGGATACCAAAGCGGCCGATCTCACAGACGGTGGTGAGGCCGTGGGTGAGGCAGTCGTAGGCCTGCTTGACGGCGACGGCCTGCTTCTCGAGGAGCGGCTGCATGACCCAATCGGTGTCATCGTCGGTCAGGTTGCCCGAGAAGTGCAGGTGAGTGTCGATCAGGCCGGGAAGGACGGTCTTGCCGGCGGCGTCGATGACCTCAACGCCCTCGGGAAGGTCCTGCATAGCGCCGGCGTACTCGATCTTGCCGTTGTCGTCGACGAGGACGAGGGAGTTCTCGACCGGCTCGGCACCGGTACCGTCGATGAGCTTGCCGCCAACGATTGCATACTTAGTGGACATGGTTCCTCCTTATGGATCCATATAGTGGGCGAGGCCGTGTTGGGTTAAGGCCTCACAAAGCTACCCAAGTGGTGCCGGGTTCGGTGCGCGGGAGAGAGGGCCCCGCGCACCCGATCCGCCCCGGCTAGGCGTTACTTTTTGCGGGAATTGGTGAAAGCCATGAGGGCCAGGCCAATAGCCAACCAGCCGATCACGATGCTCCACTCCACCATGTTGAGGGAGGCAGGAGAGAACGGAATCACGAGCAGGCCGATGATGATGGCGCAGGCAGCGATAGCGAGGCCGATGCCAAACTTGCCGCCGGGCACCTCGTAGGGACGAGGCAGGTCGGGCTCGGTAAAGCGCATGCGCAGGCAGGCGAGGGCGACCATACCGCAGGAGAAGATGAAGGCGAGAGCCGACACGTTGGTCAGAGGGATGAGCATGTTCTTGCCCAAGAACGGACCGATGACGGTGATGACGCCCAGAACGACGCAGGCGAGCTTGGGAGCGCCAGACTTGGGGTCGACCTCGGCGAACTTCTCGGGCAGTTGGCCCTTGCGGCCCATGGCGAGCATGATGCGGCTCGTGGCGCCGTAGAAGGAGTTCATCGGGCCCATGGGTCCAAGCGTGGCGATGACGAGCATGGCCAGGTACAGGAGCATGTTGATACCCTTGAGACAGGCAAGCGCGGGAACCGGGCTCTTAACAAACTCATGCCAGTCGAGGATGGTGCCGAACGAGTAGATGCAGACCATGTAGAAGCCGCCGGCGGCCAGCAGGGCCAGGGAGATGATCTTGCCGAACTTGTTCCAGTTGAGGCCCTCGGCTGCTTCCTCAGCCTGCTGAGGAATGGTGTCGAAACCGGCATAGAAGAACGGGGTCAGAACCAGGACCGACACGATGCCGGCGAACAGGCTGGCGCCCTCGGTAGCGGCCTTGCCGCCGCCAGCGCCGGTGACCTGGGAGAACACGGGCATGGCGTTGTCCGGCGAGCCGGTGAACAGCGAGACGCCCATGGCGAGCAGCATGCCGCAGAGCAGGGCCTTGGTCAGGAAGGCCTGGAGCTTGGCGGCCGAGCTGGCACCGCGGAAGTTGAGGAAGATGACGTAGGCTGCAAAGCCGAGCGCGATCAGCGTCGGGAACAGGTAAACGTCGGCGCCCAGGATGGTGTAGAGCTTGACGGCGCGCAGCCACTCAAGACCGGGCAGGCTGCCGAACATCTCGGACACGAGGGTCGAAATGGCGATGGCCTCCCACGGGCACAGGATACCGTTGCCCAGAGCCAAAAGCCATCCGGTGATGTAGCTCAGCGTACGGCCAAAGCTACGATCGACATACTCGACGATGCCGCCCGAGATGGGGATAGCAGCCGTGAGCTCACCGAAAACAGCTCCGACGGGCACGAGGAAGATTGCACCCAAGAGGAATGCGATCATAGCGGGAACGGGACCGCCGCCCACGACCATCCAGTCGCCGACCTGCAGAACCCAACCGGTACCGATAATGGCACCGAAACCGATGGTGAAGAAGTTCCAGAGCGAAAGCGTTTTCTTCATGCCGCCGTTATCCTCGACTGCAACTTCTGCGTTCTTGTCCGCCATTGTTCCCCTCCTTTCCTTTTTGACGCCCTTGGCGTCACCCCTTGCGCGGTCCGTTTTGCCGCGCGCTTTTATTCCATGGCTTTAAGATACGGCCTTGGCGCAGCAGCGCCGCTCGCAGCTCGACCGAAGGCAGAACTGCAAAACGAGCGGCACCGTTTTTGGGACGAACGGCGGAAGACGTCATTCGTCTTGGACGCTTTCATCTTGTCTGCTTTTGAATACCTGTTGCCGTGACGCTTGGCGCGCGGCGCGACAACGTTCATACCATTTGTCAGGCTTTTGGCGCACATACCCATGTGTCGTGCATCTTTTTATGTAGGATAGACAAGTTACACATGAGGCAAGGTGATTCGAATGGCATACGGATACAATGACGGCGACCAACGGCCACAAAGCGTGCGCCTTGCCGGCCGCACCACGCCAACGCCCAGAAGCACCCCCGACAACGACAACCCGCAGCGCTCCCAAGAGCAGCCCGGGGCTTCTTCGCGGCAACAAAGCCGTACCGTGCAGCAGTCAGACCGCGTGAGCACGAGCACGCGCCAACGCCAGACCGACTCATCGCAGCCGCGCCGCTACGATCGCCGTAAGACCGACTACTACGTTAAACGCTCCTTTTCGCGACCTCAACGCGATCGCGGCAATTCCGCCCCTCGCTCCGCGTCGCGCACCACAAGCCATGCGCTTCCGGCCCGCCGCCTACGCCTTGCGCTTTGCTCCATTGCCGCCTGCCTCGTCTTTGTGTTTTTGGGATCCTGTATCTCCCACGGATCAGCCGGTCTTGAGCCCACTGCCGAGGACAGGCTGCTTAAAGCTCCCGTCGCGCCCGGTTACTCCTTTGCGTTCTCGACCCCACGCTCGCAATGGCAGGCCGGCACCATGCCCCACATCTACCAAATTGACCCCGCATGGTCGGAGCTGCCCTATGCCGGTGGCACTATTCGCGAAAACGCTTGCGGTCCCACTTGCCTCACCATGGTCTATATCTTTAAGACCGGCCACGCCGATAAGACGCCGGTCGATATATGCGCACTGGCCGAAGCCGGCAACTACGCCCCCACTGGTGCCACCGAGTGGTCGTTTATGACAGGCGGTGCGTGGCAGCTGGGGCTCAACGGAACACAGCTCTATAACGATCGCGAATCGATTACCCAAGCACTTCGCTCGGGTGCGCCCGTCATCGCCGCAGTGCGCCCCGGTACGTTTACCAACGTAGGCCACTACATCGTGCTCTACGGCATCGACGATGCCAACCAGATTGGCGTCTACGACCCCAACTCGGCCAGCCGCAGCGCCCGTCGCTGGGGCGTCGTAGAGGTCCTCAACGAAGTCGAAGCCATGTGGGCCTACTACTAGTCGTTTAAGAATGTCCCCAATGACTAGGTGAATAGCAAAAGCCCCGCAGTCGGAGCGGACTGCGGGGCTCATGAAGAGAGGCTAGTTTGTGGGCGCTTTGCCTGGCGCCCACGAGAGAGGCAACAGAGTAGAGACTACTCGTGAATGCGGGTACCGGAGAGGCCAGCCATGGTCTCGGCGGCCTTGTCCAGAGCGCCGATGATGCAGGTGCGGCCCTTGCGGGAACGGGCAAACTTGATGGCAGCGCGAACCTTGGGCTCCATGGAACCCTTGCCGAACTGGCCCTCGTCGGCCAGGCGCTCGGCCTCGTCGGCGGTGAGGTCCTCGAGCTCCTCCTGGTTGGGCTTGCCAAAGTTGATGGCAACATGCTCAACGGCGGTCAGCAGGAACAGAACGTCAGCGTCGCAGTCCTCGGCCAGCAGCTCGCCGCCCAGGTCCTTGTCGATGACGGCGGGAACGCCCTTGTAGCAGCCCTTGTTCTCGTAGTCGCGGACGACGGGGATGCCGCCGCCACCGCAGGCGATGACGATGAACTCGTTGTCGAGCAGGTTGAGGATGGAGTCAGCCTCGACGATCTTCTTGGGATCGGGGGAAGCGACGACGCGACGCCAGCCGCGGCCGGAATCCTCGACGAAGACCTTGGAGGGATCCTCGGCCATGAACTCCTTGGCCTGCTCCTCGGTGTAGAAGGGGCCGATCGGCTTGGTCGGGTTCTTGAACGCGGGATCATCCGGGTCGCACTCGATCTGGGTGACGACAGTGGCGGCGTGCCAACGCTTATAGCGCTTGTGCATCTCGCGGCCGATGCCCTGCTGCAGGTGATAGCCGATGTAGCCCTGGGACATGGCGCCGCACTCGGGCAGCGGCATCTCGGGGGTACCGATGGCATCGTGGGCAGCGGCGAAGGCGTTCTGAATCATGCCGACCTGCGGGCCGTTGCCGTGGGTGATGATGATCTCGTTGCCCTGCTCGATGAGACCGAGGAGAGCGTGGGCGGTGTTGCTCACGGCCTCGATCTGCTCGACGGGGTTGTTGCCGAGGGCGTTGCCGCCGAGGGCGACGACAATACGATCGGGCTTGCCAAGAGGCTTAGACATTGCTGGAATCCTTTCTGTAAAAGGCCTACAACCCATTAATAACCCGCGTCCGTGCGATACGCGAGTTTATTAAAGTTTATATTCTCTTTATCGCTCATTTTATTCATTTTGAAAATACCTAAGCGGCGAACGGTCGATTTTACCCGCTCAGCGTAAAGAAGCCCAGTTCAGGTATATCTACGCCATTTACGTGCAACTTTATTTAAATAGAGCAGGGATTAGACCAGATTATGCAAACTATATCTTTGCTAAACACAAAACAGACAGCGCAAAATCTTACTCGCACTATACGAGATTCTATGCACTTATTGGACGAGTATGCAGCCCTGCAATAACATGGCGTTTTTCATCCAGCATAAGGAATAGACGAGTGCCTATGCCGCGCGTCGGCCGGCAGCCGGCGAGCCGTCTCGTCGATTGCCGCTTCCAGAAAATCAAAAACTGTTATTGCACGCGCAATTGCGGCATGGTACTTTAGCGAAGAACAGCGCGGGCTGGGGCGACAGAGATCTGTCGTGAAGTTTGGGTTCGGCGACCCCGCTGCTGTCTTCTCCTTATCCGCCAGCGAGCCCCTTGAGCGACGGATTGAGGAGGTCCTTACTATGACAAAAATGCTCAAGATCACGCTGAATGGCGAGACGTTTCTCGCCGACATGCTCTGGGACAAGGCTCCCGAGGCATGCAAGCTGTTCGAATCGTCCTGTCCGGTCGAATCACGTATCTTTTCGGCTAAGATCTGCGATGCCGAGGTAACCTATCCCGTATCGGGTCCCATCGCCAATTACGAGCACATCGAGAACCCCGTCTTTCACGAGCCGGCGGGCGCCGTGAGCTGGTATGGCGGATGGTCGTCAATCTGCATTTTCTTTGACGTGTGCGAGCCCTTTGGCACCTGCAACATGTTCGCCCGCATCTGCGAAGCCGACCGCAAGCGTTTTGCCGCCGCCTGCCGCAATGTCTGGGACAACCAGGGCATGTACATCAAAAACGAAATCGTCGAGATCGAAGCGGAGGCCTAAAGATAATGGATATCAACACCCTGCTCACACTCGACCTTGCTGAGTACACCACTGCACTTGAAGCCCTCGCCGATCAAATGATGCTCGAGGAACCGCGCGATATCGACTACATGCGCCGCCGCAAGCTCGACACCGGCCGCGAATTCGCCGTCTGGAACTTCACCGTCGGCTACTGCATGAACGCGGCCGACGCCCTCTCCCTCCTGCGAGCCCAGGCCAACGAAAACGCCAACGACGGCACCGCCGACCTCGCAACAATCAACAACAGTGCCGCGCGCCTGTGCGACTGGTTCTCGGGCGCCTTCGATGTCACCGGCAAAATGGATGACACCACGGCAATCCTCGCCCACAGCCGTGACCTCTACGCCCAGGTCGAGACTCACGAACAGTTCGCTGCCCTCACCCGCGCCACCGAGCGCTATCTGGTCCAGCTCCAATTTTGGGTCGACCGCCAGATTCCCTGGCCGGCTATTAGCGACCTCGTCCACGGCTACCGCCTACGCACAGAGAGCGGCGAGACAAGGTAAAACAACCAGGTAGCACCAACAAAGTCCCACCACGGGACCCAAAGTAGTAATCAGAGGGCTGGAGACGCATCCAACAGCGTCCCCAGCCCCTTCGCAAAGTAGAGCACTGTTTCAGTGGCTTTGAGGCCTATTCGAACCTTTGCTATCTCCCAATTTTTGTATATTTACGACATTATTATCTGCCAATTTTTGTATGATTTTAGGCGATTCTATCTGTCAATTTTTGTCATTTGGGGGTTTAATGCTACGCCGTAAGGTCACTGATAGGCTTTTGAGCTGGAAGAATAACTCCAATAAGGCATTACTCGTTACTGGCGCGCGTCAGATTGGCAAGAGCTATGCGATTCGCGCGTTTGGAAAAAGCAACTACGCTTCGTATTTTGAGGTCAATTTACTACTCGATGTCGAAGCAAGGAATGCACTTGTTGGCGCAAAGAACTCCGTTGACTTTATCAACCGCGTAGCCCTTCTTGCGGATGCGCCGCTTGTTGAGGGCGATACGCTTGTCTTTGTCGATGAGATTCAGGAGTATCCGCAGATCGTTACACTCATGAAGGCGTTGGTCGAGGATGGGCGCTTTAGCTATGTCTTCTCGGGGTCTATGCTTGGGACTGAGTTTAAGGGGATCTCTTCTTTTCCGGTGGGGTATGTAGAGCACATTGTTATGCGCCCGATGGATTTTGAAGAGTTTTGTTGGGCAAACAGCGTCAGCGAGAATGTGCTTGCAGGCATTCGCAGCTGCCTTGTCGAGAAACGTCCTGTCGAAAACTATATTCATGAGGCGATGCTCAAGAACTATAGAGCTTATATCGTTTGCGGCGGTATGCCGGAGGTCGTTCAGAACTATATTGATTCGGGTTATTCGCTCGTGAGAACACGTGAGCTTCAAACCCAGCTGGTCGATCAGTACAAAAGCGATATCTCAAAATATGCATCGACTCGAGCGTTTAACGTTCGGTCGATTTTTGAGCAAATTCCCGTTCAGCTTGAGGCGGAGTCTCATCGCTTTGTTGTTTCGTCTCTGGGTGAGGGAGCTCGCCTTAAAAAATATGAACAGGATTTCCTGTGGCTTGTTAACGCAGGTGTTGGATTGATGGTCGCCAGGGTGACGGAGCCACGGAGTCCTCTCAAGAGGACGGAGAAAACGACAGCCTTCAAACTATACGAGTCTGATACAGGCATGCTCGCATCGCGATACCCCGGCAGCACTGCACGCGCTGTCTATCTTGATATGAAAACTCCCAACCTTGGTGGTCTCTATGAGAACGTGGTCGCGCAGGAACTCGTTGCCCTTGGGGCGGATGCATGGTACTACCAAACGCGTGAGGTCGGTGAAGTTGACTTTGTGATCGAAGGCGCCCACGGGCATGTTGTCCCAATCGAGGTCAAATCGGGCAAGAAAGTTCGAGCGCACGCGGCCCTCGATCGTCTGATGAGTGTGGGCGAGTACAAAATTCCCGAGGCCGTTGTACTAAGCCACGAGAATCTCAGCAAAGAGGGCAAGGTTCTGTACGTTCCAATCTACATGACGTTTTGTCTCGATGAGTTTATGGAAAAGGATGACCCCAATAACGATTTCTCGTTCGCACCCATATCTCTCTAGCCATTTGAATCCGCAATCCAGCCCCGTCCACACATCAATGCATTTCCCAAGGCGCTGCGCGTTTCGCGCCAAAGGCGCGAAAAAGCAAAGGGATAAGAAGCCGCAACAACCACGCCCCCATCCATCCCCAAAGTGGCGCGAGGTTTCGCGGCAAAGCCGCGAAACAGCGAAGGGGACAAAAGGCCCCACCAGCCACGTCATCCATTCAGCCACACAATCCGAGGACGTAGTCGTAGCAGGATCTGAGGGCTGACCTTCGCGGACACTCCGCAGGACGAAAGAACCCCCGCCGCACGTCAGTGCGCAGCGGGGGTTCTTTCATGTCCGAGGACGTCCGCGAAGGTCAGCCCTCAGATCCTGCGGTGAGAGACCTAGGCCTCGTTGTACACCGTCTTGAGCTTCAGCAGGTGAGCGTAGCGGTCCATGGCAGCCTGCTCGTTCTCCTTGAAGAGCTCCTCGGCGCGCTCGGGGAAGGAACGCGTCAGCGAAGCGTAACGGGCCTCGTTCATCAGGAACTCCTGATAGCCGCCCGCGGGCTCCTTGGAATCGAGCGAGAACTTCTTGCCGGCAGCAGCCTCGGGGTTGAAGCGGAAGAGGTTCCAGTAACCGCACTCGACAGCCTTCTTCATCTCGGCCTGGCAGTTCTGCATGCCGCCCTTCTTGATGGAGTGCATCTCGCAGGGGCTGTAGCCGATGATGAGGGACGGGCCGTCGTAGGCCTCGGCCTCGTGGATGGCCTTGAGGGTCTGAGCCGGGTTGGCGCCCATGGCGACCTGCGCCACATAGACGTAGCCGTAGCTCATGGCAATCTCGGCCAGGGACTTCTTCTTGGTCACCTTACCGGCAGCGGCGAACTGAGCGACCTGGCCCAGGTTCGAGGCCTTGGAGGCCTGACCACCGGTGTTGGAGTAAACCTCGGTGTCGAAGACGAAGACGTTGATATTGTGGCCGGAAGCCAGGACGTGGTCCAGGCCACCGAAGCCGATGTCGTAGGCCCAACCGTCGCCACCGAAGACCCAGAAGGACTTCTTGGTGAGGTAGGCCTTGTCGGCGAGGATCGCCTTGGAAGCATCGCAGCCGCACTTCTCGAGCTCGGCAACGTAGGCAGCGGCAGCGGTCTTGGAAGCCTCGACATCGTTGACGGAGTCGAGCCAAGCCTGGCCGGCGGCCTTGAGCTCATCGGACGGACCGTCAGCGGCGATGATCTCCTGGGTAGCGGCGATCAGCTTGCGCTGAACGGCCTCGTAACCGACGGCCATGCCCAGACCGTGCTCGGCATTGTCCTCGAACAGGGAGTTGTTCCACGCCGGGCCGTGACCGTCCTTGTCCTTGCAGTAAGGAGCGGTGGCAGCGGGGTTGCCCCAAATGGAGGAGCAGCCGGTGGCGTTGGAGATGAACATACGGTCGCCGGCGACCTGGGTCACCAGACGTGCATAGGCGGTCTCGGCGCAGCCGGCGCAGGAGCCAGAGAACTCCAGGTAAGGCTGCTTAAACTGGCTGCCCTTGACGTTGGCCGCGATGAGCTCCTTCTTCTCGGAGACGTTCTCGACCATGTAGTCCCAAACGGGCTGCTGGTCCATCTCCTGCTCGGTGGGAACCATCTCGAGGGCGCCCTTGGGGCAGACCTTGACGCAGTTGGTGCAGCCCATGCAGTCGAGCGGGGACACGGTCATGGTGAACTTCATGCCCTTGGCCTTGGGACCCATGGCGTCGAGCGTGCGGGTAGCCTCGGGCGCGGCGGCAGCCTCGTCCTCGGTCATCGCGAACGGACGGATGGTGGCATGCGGGCACACATAGGCGCACTGGTTGCACTGGATGCACTTGGTCTCGTCCCAGTGAGGAACGACCACGGCGACGCCGCGCTTCTCGTATGCGGAGGCACCCAGCTCAAACTGGCCGTCGGCGCAATCGACAAAGGCGGAAACGGGCAGGCTGTCGCCATCCATGCGATCGATGGGCTCGAGCAGGTTCTTGACCTGCTGGGCGATAGCGGACTTGGTCTCCTCGGAGAGCTCGACGGGAGCGGCATCCTCGGCAGTTGCCCAGTCGGCCGGAACCTCGAACTTGCGGAAGGCGGTAGCGCCGGCATCGATGGCCTTGTGGTTGGCGTCGACGATGGCCTGGCCCTTCTTCATGTAGGACTTGGTAGCCGCGTCCTTCATGTACTGCAGGGCGTCCTCGGCGGGCAGGACCTTGGCCAGCGCGAAGAAGGCGGACTGGAGCACCGTGTTGGTGCGCTTGCCCATGCCGACCTTTGCAGCCAGATCGATAGCGTCGATCAGGTAGACGTTGACGTTGTTGTTCGCGATGTAGCGCTTGGCCACGGCGGGCATGTGCTCGGCGAACTCCTCGTCGCTCCACTGGCAGTTGACCAGGAAGGTGCCGCCCGGCTTGACGTCGCGGACCATCTTGAAGCCCTTGACGATGTAGCTGGGGTTGTGGCAAGCGACAAAGTCGGCCTTGGTCACGTAGTACGGCGAGCGAATCGGGGAATCACCAAAGCGCAGGTGCGAGACGGTGACGCCGCCGGTCTTCTTGGAGTCGTACTGGAAGTAGGCCTGAACGTACTTGTCGGTGTGGTCGCCGATGATCTTGATCGAGTTCTTGTTGGCGCCGACGGTACCGTCGCCACCCAGACCCCAGAACTTGCACTCGATGGTGCCGGGGGCTGCGGTGTTGGGCGCATCCTCGGCCTCGGGCAGGCTCAGGTTGGTCACGTCATCGACAATGCCGATGGTGAACTCGCGCTTGGGCTCGTCCTTCTTAAGCTCCTCGAAGACAGCAAACGCGGACGCGGGAGGCGTGTCCTTGCTGCCCAGGCCGTAACGGCCGCCGACGACCTTGATGCCCGTCTTGCCGGCCTCGTAGAGAGCGGAGACGACGTCCTGGTAGAGCGGCTCGCCGATGGAACCCGGCTCCTTGGTGCGGTCCATGACGGCGATCTTTTTGACGGTCTCGGGGAGAACGTCGACAAAGTGCTTGATGGAGAACGGACGGAACAGGCGAACCTTGACCAGGCCGACCTTCTCGCCGTGAGCGTTGAGGTAGTCGATGACTTCCTCGAGCACGTCGCAGAAGGAGCCCATGCACACGACGACACGATCGGCATCGGGAGCACCGTAGTAGTTGAACAGGCCGTAATCGGTGCCGAGCT
This sequence comes from uncultured Collinsella sp., assembly GCA_902475425.1. Lineage (GTDB taxonomy): Bacteria > Actinomycetota > Coriobacteriia > Coriobacteriales > Coriobacteriaceae > Collinsella. The sequence goes on along the minus strand of CABRZJ010000002.1, from coordinate 23,605 downwards.
TTTCGTTGATCTTCTTCATGTAGCCCTCGACGACGGCGGGAAGCTCGTCGTAGACCTTGTTGCAGGCCTCGCGGTTCTGGAAGAAGATGTCGCCGTTCTCGTGGCTGCCGCGGGTATGCGGGTGCTCAGGGTTGAGCGCGTGATCGCGGAAAGCCTGGACGGCGTCCATGTCGCACATCTCGGCCAGATCCTTGTAGTCCCACATGGCGACCTTCTGGATCTCGTGGCTGGTGCGGAAGCCATCGAAGAAGTTAAGGAACGGGGTCTTGCCCTCGATGGCGGCAAGGTGAGCCACCGGCGAAAGGTCCATGACCTCCTGGACGTTGCCCTCGGCGAGCATGGCGAAACCGGTCTGACGGCAGGCCATGACGTCGGAGTGATCACCGAAGATGTTCAGGGCGTGGGAAGCGACGCAACGCGCGGAGACGTGGAAGACGCCCGGGAGCTGCTCGCCCGCGATTTTGTACATGTTCGGGATCATCAGGAGCAGGCCCTGAGAAGCCGTGTAGGTGGTGGTCAGAGCACCGGCGCCCAGCGAACCGTGAACGGTACCGGCTGCACCTGCCTCGGACTCCATCTCGACGACCTTGACCGGGGTGCCAAAGATGTTCTTGCGACCCTGGGCCGCCCACTGGTCGACATGGTCGGCCATCGGGCTGGACGGCGTAATGGGATAAATTCCCGCTACCTCGGTGTACGCATACGAAACATATGCGGCCGCCTCATTGCCGTCCATAGACTTAAACTTACGCGCCATATACCCCTCTCCTCTCATATAGGTATACAGGCCCCGGCGATTGCCGGGATGTTGGCGTGATGGGATTTTCGCTGTTGCTTCCAATCATCTGGCAGGCAGACTGAGCAGCAGGCACATGGCGTGGAGAGAAGGCATGCCAAGGCGAGGAGGGCTGCACGCGCTCCACAGGCCCAGCTACCCGTCTTGCACATGACCGAGCGCCGCAAAGGCCGCATGCCGGATGCTCCCGGGCACGCCCCGGCGATGGGAAGCGCCCGCAACGGAAATCCGCATGCGGGTTTATTGTACCCCGCCGTCAAGTGTAATTTCGGCAAATATAGGCGGGCGGTAAAGGTTTACCTTGGGTGACTGCCAAGGGCCAAAATGGCCCCTCCATCCCTGGGCGACCGGCTCTGGTGCGCCAAGGAGTGTCCCCAAGTGCCGGCAGAGACGATATGAGCAGGACATAAAAACATTGAGAGCCCCTGCTGCATGAAAGACCGCGGATTAGGCCGACAATGGTGAGTGTCTAATCCAACCGTGGCGGCCACGCCGCATTCATGGAAGGGGCTCCCATGCTCGATACTACCACCTTCGTCGGCCTCGACGTCCACGCCCGCTCGATAAAGGCAGTCTCCCTCGACGTCATGACCGGGGAGGTGCGCTGCGCGACCTTCGGCTACGACGCCGGGGCAGTCGCGGAGTGGGTGCGGTCCGTGGACCCAAAGGCCAAGTGCGTGTACGAATCCGGGGTCACGGGCTTCGACCTGCAGAAGAGGCTCTCCGGCCTGGGGGTCGACTGCGTGGTCGGCGCCGTCTCGAAGATGATCAAGCCCAGCGCGGACAGGCGCAGGAAGAACGACCGCAACGACGCCGAGTTCCTCGCCCGCATGCTGTCGGTCGGCAACGTGGTCGAGGTGTGGGTCCCCGACGACGAGTGCGAGGCCGCCCGCGACCTGACCAGGGCGCTCGAGGACGCGAGGGACGACCTCTCGCGCTCGAAGCAGCGGCTCTCCAAGTTCCTGCTAAGGCACGGGCTCGTCTTCGACGAGAGGACGCCCACCGGCCGCAGGAAGGGCAACTGGACCCGGGCGCACTGGTCCTGGATCGAGTCGATTAGGTTCGCGGAGGGGGCCGACAACGACGTGCTCGCCTACTACGTCGACGCGGTCAGGCGGGCGGCGGAGGAGAAGGCGAGGCTCGAGGGGCTCGTCGAGGCCGAGGCCCGCAAGCCCAGGTGGAGGAGGAGGGTCGACTCCCTGCGCTGCCTCAAGGGCGTCGACACCGCGACGGCCGCCGACCTCGTGTTCGAGGCCGGCGAGTTCTCGAGGTTCAGGAACGCCCGGTCGTTCGCCGCATGGGTCGGCCTGACGCCCTCCGAGCACTCCAGCGGGGAGAGCGACCGCAGGGGCGCGATCACCAAGGCGGGCAACAAGCACCTGAGGAAGGCGCTGGTCGAGGCCGCGTGGCACTACCTGACGTGCTCGGGGCGGCCGAAGGACCTCGCCAAGGGCCAGGCCCCGGACCGGGTCGCCCGCAGGCATGCCGCCAAGGGCGTGCGGAGGCTGGTCGAGAGGCGGGAGGCGCTGCTCGCGCGCGGGGTCCACGGCAACAAGGCGAACGTGGCCACGGCGCGCGAGCTCGCCTGCTGGGTGTGGGCGGTCGGCCTCATGGCCGAGGAGGCGTAGGGGGCCGGTCCCCCGCACATAAGCCGATCACCCCGGAAGCGGTTTGATCCGAAGCCGTTGAGGCGAACCTCAGGTCCCTTTTCTGCGAGCGCCCAGGGCGCCATACGCGTGCACAGACTGTCGGTTCGACGAAGAAGCCTCAGCCGTAGCAACGGATTGCCCAGCGAGAGATCGCCACGGGCGGATATTAAACTGCAAAGACGAGCGTCGGGAAGACACGCCGAGGTCGCCGCGGACGGGCTGATATAGGGAGAGGGCCTGACCCCATATCGTTGGGGCCAGGCCCGATTTTGCCTCTTGACAATGTCCTGCTCATATTAAAAGGAACGTCCCTATCTGCCGGCTAGAGGGCACCGAAGAGAATGGCGTAGGTAGTGGATTCGCCGAGCTTGAGCTCGTCGCCGGGATTGAGTTGGGCGGAACGGCCGGGTTCGACCTGAATGCAGACGCGCGTGGCCCCGTTTACCACCACGGTTCCGTTGGTGGACGACAAGTCCTCGACGTGCCAGATATTTTGAGCATCGCACCAGATATGGGCATGGCGGGCCGAGACATCGTCGCCGACGTCGGTAATATCGCCCTCGCCAGTGGCCAGCGCGCCAATCTCAACACCCTGCTCACTCGGCTGAATCCAGCGCGGGGCGCTCACGACAAAACTGTTTTGTACGCGCAGCAAGCCCAAGGGGTGCGCCGGGGCGGGTTCGCGTTCGCCCGCGGTCATCGACATGCCAAGCGAACGCGGCGTGGATGTGCCTCCGCCACAGGTCGCGTGCGCGTAGTCGATGGCATAGTTCACCGAGGACCGCACATCCGCCGAACAACCGACGGCGACAAACAGCACCAGCACGGCCTCGGCGCGCTCGGCGGGCATGAGTTCCGCCGCCTGGGACAGGCGATCGAGCGCGTTGCGATAGAGATTCGTGTCCTGGTGGCACTCTTCGAGCGCGCGTACCATCGGTTCACCTGCAGGACCGCACACCATATTGATCACAGCCGTGGAGTCCATGGGATTGCGCTGGCGCAGGGCCAGTTGCGACATAATACGCGCAGCCGAGGTACCGTATTCGGCAAAGTAGCGATGCTGAAGCGTGCCGACCGGCGCGCGAACGATAAAGCGGGAAACCCAAGAGCGATCGGCGGCTCGGCTCTGCGGGCTGCGGCCGTCGGCGAGCGGACGGGACGAAAGCACCAAGCCGCACAGCTCGATATGGCTCAGATGCGCCGCGCGCTTAAAGATGTCAAACATGGCCCCGCATGGGGTGAGCTCAACTTGAGATGCCATGACCTAGGCCTCCTTAGTCGTAGAAATAGAATCGGACGATACTTCGACAGGTCCGCCAAAAGTACGGGCAGCTGCGGCTCCACCGGCAAGCGGAGTCGCCATCTGGGCTTTTGTGCGTCGCGGTGCCGAAACGGGAAGTTCAAAGGCAAAGCCCATCGCAAGCAAAAACCACGTAAGCGTATAGGTTGCAACCAGAGCGGCAACAAGGCCGCCCATCACGGCGCGTTGGGAAAATACGCTACATGCAGCCACAACCAGCACCGGAACCTCGCAGGCAGAAAGCGCAAGCACACCCTGCAGGAAGCCCGAGCGCCGATCGCGCGCAAGCGCCCCCGCGGCAACGCCGGCTATGCCTGGCAGCGCCAACGCCAGTGCGGCAATAATACCCGGTAGCGACCCAGACCACACGAGCGATCCCAAAGTCGCCGTCACGCGAGCGCCCGACGCCAGCAGCGCGGCCGAAACCACGATCACAGCCCAAACCACGCCACAGACGACCGTCGCGCCGACCATCAGCGCGCGACGAACCGCGCGGCCAGACGCATCCATGGGGCACGGCGTGAGCGGCTCGCCGCGGAGCGAACGGCCGACATTTTGCGCATAGTGGTCACAAAACGCTGAGAGCGCCGCCTCGACCGCCGCCGGCTCGGGACGATCTTTTTGATGGCTGGACAGACAGGCCATCACCACGTCGAACAGCTGGGCATCGACAAACGCCAGCGCATCGCGTAGCTCTTCGGAATCCGGCTCAAGCCCTAGCTGCTGGGCCTGCTCGGCCGCGGCGAGCGCCACATCGGGCTCACGACGAAGCAGCTGAGTCAAATCACAACCGGGCGCATGGGCACCAATGGGATAGTCGGGCCGCGTGTCCATCTTGAGACGGTAGGGGCTCGCGATGTCGCGCGTCTTTTTGCGCGAACCCGAGGTGCCCGAAGTGCTCGGCGCGGCTTCGTATGGCGCGACGCCGGCAATGAGCTCGTAAACCGTGCTTGCCGCGGCATAAACGTCGATCGCCGGCGACATACGCAAAGCGCGCAGATCGGGAATATCGTCGGTGAGCATCTCGGGCGGGGCATAGGCAACCGTCGCGCGACGCAGCGTGGCATAACGCTCGGTAAAGGATGCCTTGCCGCCGGTACCGGCCACGGCCGACGCAGGCTCAAGCGCCAGCGACGAGCCAAAGTCGATCAGGCACAGGTCAAAGGTGCCCTCGGCAAGCTGCCGGTCAAGCGGTAGACGCGCCGTGCGCACCATAATATTAGCGGGCGAGATATCGCGATGGACAAAGCCCTCACCCACCAGGCTCATACGGCAGAGCAGATCGAACAGGTCGCGACCCAGACGCGCCGCCACAAGCGGCGACAGGCGTCCGGCATCGTCCACGGCGAGTCGCGAACGCAAGCGGGCAAGCGTCTCGCCCTCGACCCATTCCATGACAATTGCAGGCACACCGTCGACCTCGCCCCAGCCATAGAGGCGGGGAAAGCCCTTAAGGCCCGAAAGGGCGCGATGGCATTCGTATTCCTCGCGAAACGCCGCCTTGAACTTGGCGACCAGCGCCTCGTGAGCGGCATCGTCGTCAAACTCATCGCGCGTCGGCAAGATGAGCTGCTTGAGTGCCACGGCCTCGCCTTGGGCGTTGACGGCACGCGTCACGCGGCCGATACCGCCACGGCGCATGGTGGCATCGTCGGCAAACAGCATCGTAAAACGACGCAGATAGGCAGGCAGTTCGTCCTGACCGAGCGCAATGGCCGGCTCAAACCCGTCGACACGCGCCAGGCGCAGGCCGACCATGGGATCGCGACCGAGCGATTGTGGTGTGGTGGATGCAAGATCGGTCATCATAGGGCAAGCGCCGCCACGTTATTGTTGAAGTTACCGAGCGCGACGTCATCATCGCCGTAATGGCCGACCCATTGACATAGGTTGGTGTAACAGCCCCACAGATTGGCATACTGCTGATACCACTTTGACCGGGGCGAGAATGTCTGACGACCGAACTCAGCTCGAATAACAAACATCTCCCCGACCAGGCTGTCGCACGGTCTGGGATCTCCCGTAGAGTTATAGGTCGAGACCACGTCATTGGCACGAGAAACATAGCCGTCGAGCATGTTGTACTTGGTCACAAGCCAACTGTGAATGCTCTCTTCTTCAGCAGCGGAAAGGCCACCGGAGTTTGCATCGTTGTCAGTGTTGCCGCCCGTCGAGCCGCCGTTTCCAGACCCTCCGGTAGAGGAACCCGACCCAGAGCCGCCGCCCGAACTCGATGAATCCGAGCCGGAGCCAGAAGTATCCGAGCTGCCGGGTTTTCCGGACTGCTGGGCGTCCTGCTCCTTCTGCTGCTCGACCTTATTCACCGTTGCCGCCACGCTATTGTTGGACAACCGATCGATGATCTTGGTGTTGGTGAGCACGATGGTTTTGCCATTGGCAAGCGTGACTTCGTTGTCCGGGGCCTCGGCGCCATCCGCATCGTCGGTGCCAAACACAATATGCGCGACCACACTTGCCCAAGCATATCCAGTCGTGGTGCCCAGATCACTTTTGACCTCATGCCCCACGCGCGGCTCGCGTGCGGCATGCGCCTGCATCATGGACGGCACGGTCATGCCATAGGCAGAAACGCCAGCTATGACCAGCACCAGCGAGCACGATAGCAGTGCGTACGCCCGCGGCGCCAAGCCCAGTCGGCGTCGCATGCGCACCGCGGCGCCGCGCTTTGTCTGAGTGCCACCGGGCCGCATGCGTTCTCCTCCAAGAAAAACACGCCGCTCGGGAGCGGCGCATTCATTCAAATCCATATTTGAGTGTATCAGCGAACCCAAAAGGTTGCGCAACGAATGGGCAAATTAAGGATGCGAGTGGAAGCATCCATGCGATAAGCGGATACGAAGCATCTTTGTTGCACAACAAACTTACAGTCGCACAGGGAAATTATGACTACCCCGTGCGTCGCGAAGAAAACATACGGCAGGAGCAGGCTCGCCACCTAAATCGCGCGGCGGGCCTCGATAGCGCGGCCGAGCGTGAGCTCGTCGGCATACTCCAGGTCGCCACCCACGGGCAGGCCGCTCGCCAGACGCGACACCTCGACGCCCAGTGGCTTGATGGTGCGAGCAAGGTAGCTCGCCGTGGTCTCGCCCTCGATATTGGGGTTGGTGGCGATAATGACCTCGTGGATATCCTCGTGGCCCAAGCGCGCCAGCAACTCGCGGATGTGCAGCTGCTCGGGACCGATCTTGTCCATGGGGCTGATCACGCCGCCCAGCACGTGGTAGAGGCCGTGGTAGCTGCCCGTGCGCTCAATCGCCTGGACATCGCGCGGCTCACCCACCACGCAGATGCGGGTGGTGTCGCGCATCGAGTCTTGGCAAATGGAGCACTCGTCAGCGGTGGCGTAATTAAAGCAGCGGCTGCAAAAATGCACTTCCTGCTTAACCTCCAGAATGGCCTCGGCCAGGCGGCGGGCCTCCTCGGCATCGGCCTCGAGCAGGTAGTAGGCGATGCGCTGGGCCGACTTGGGGCCAATGCCCGGCAGGCGGCCCAACTCATCGAGCAGTTTTTGCAGGCTATGGTTGGCACTCATATATATGCGTGTCTTAGAACGGCATGCCCGGGATGTTGAGGCCGCCGGTGATGGCGCCCATCTGCTTGTTGGCGAGCTCGTTGACGCCGCGGACGGCCTCGTTGACGGCAGCCATGATCATGTCCTGCAGCATATCGACGTCCTCGGGATCGAGCGCATCAGGGTCGATGGTGAGGTTGACGAGCTCCATCTCGCCGTTAACGGTCACCTTGACCATGCCGCCGCCGGCAGAGGCATCGACGGTCTGGGACTTGAGGTTTTCCTGCGCGGCGGCAAGCTGCTCCTGCATCTTGCGGGCCTGCTTCATCATCTGCTGCATGTTCATACCGGCCATGATGGCTCCTTTACGTGCGGCCGCGCGACGAGCTGCAAAGGCAGCCGGGACGCGGCGGGGCTTTCAAACTCAAAAATCGTACCACGGCACGAGGTCAGCGAGCGGGGCGGACACGCTACCTCAGTCGATATACATGCCCTGGAGTGCAAGCCGCGCCCAAAGATTATGCAAAGTTGAATAATTCGCATCTGCATAAATGTCTCAAATTAAATCTAGCAGGGCCGGAACCCGGCATTTTCTGCATCCAGCTAGATAGCAAAATGCTAAACCGCCGCTCGAGGTGGCGCTCATGACGGCATGGTAAAATTTGATTGTCAAAGATCGCAATTTGGAGGTGCCCCATGAATGTCCCCGACGCGCTCCAAAACATCCGCTCAAAACACCCCGTTGCATATGTGGTTCTCTATCTCTTTGTCGGCTGGGCATTGCTGGTTGTCATCACCCATGCCATAGCTTTTGGAGCAGAACTGCTGATAGCCAGCTCGGACCAGCCCGTCGTCAAATGGGAAGCGGCCGATGAGTGCACCGACGGAACCCGAACCATTTACTACAACAGCCCGTCCCTCTACCAAGAGTTCAAGGTCAAGATAAAGGACTCCAAGATTGTCGATGCCGAACTGGGCTCTTTATTTACAATCGGAGCAACCGTCAACGCCGAGCAAGTCGAGTACACGGACAGCCATGCGACATATCGTATCGACCTCAGCATCCTAGGCCGACCGTCACGTGCCTGTCTGCTCGAATGCGATATACGCGGCACCACACTACACATGTCCGAAATACAGATGCGCCCGGACAAAGAGATCTCTTCTTGAGCAGCGTACCCGCCCGCACAGTTACTCCACCGGTTTGAAGATGGTGGCCTGTCCAAAGACGTTGCGGATGAGGGCTTTGGCCTCATCCTCGGTCTGCGGGATGCTCGGGGCTGCGCCCTGGTGGCCGAAGAGACTGCCGGCGCCGGGGTTGGACTCCCAAGGGGCAGCGGGGGCGTCATCGCTTGTGGGAGCGGACGTCGCAGCTGCGGGAGCCGCGGCTGAAGCGGCAGGGCTGGGCGCAGGCACCGCGGCAGGCACGTCGAACGGAGGAAGATCCTCCCCGCTCGTATCGCCGGCGAAGCCGCCGACCATGGCGTCGTCGTAGGGCACCTGCTCGGATTCCCACGACGCAGCCTGCGCAGACGGCTGAGTCTTGGAAGCGGACGCGCGCTCGGGCGCTCGGGGCGCGGGTTCGGTCGGGAGCTTACCCGTAGCGGGGGCGCCGGCGGGGTTGTCGGAGCGCAGCCAGGGGGCCTTGGCCAGGTCGGATGACTCGGGCGCAGGCGCGGCAGCGGGCTTGGGCGCGGGGACCGGAGCAGCCGGTTTGGGCGCAGCGGGTTCAGGCGCCGACGGGGTCGGTGCCGCTACCGGTGCCGCTTTTGGCTGCATCGCGCTGGCGTTCGAGGATGCAGGGGCCGCCGAGGACACGGGTTGCGGGTCCGCAGATGCCGCAGCCCGTGCAGATGGAGAATGCTCCTCATGTTGAGGAGCCGGCGTGCCACCCCCATCCAAGACATAGTCGACGGTGCGACGACCGAAAACCGCACTGACTGTCGGCAAAAACACCGCCTGTGTATCAGCACGCCCGAGCATCTTGATAGCAAATGCCGTAGGGAACGAGACCGTGAGCTTAGAACCATCGTCTGCCGTAGCGCGAGCGTTCAACAGGAGAGCCGCATAAGAAGGTTGTTGGGCCTTGACGCGCTCGACGACCTCGGCCCATTTGCGCTGGAGCTCGCCGGCATCCTCAACCGCGGGGGTCTCGGCGGCGCCGGCGGCAGCAACCTGGGCGGCGTTGTTGAGCTGGGGCTTAGGTGCCGGAGCGGCGGCAGGCGCGGGAGCCGCAACGGGCTGAGACATCGGAGCCGATGTAGGCTGAGATGTCAGCGCGGCAGGCTTGGGGGTCGGCGCGGGCGCAGGCTGGGTCGCCGGAGCGGCAGTGCCTCGGTCCCAGGGCATGCCGCCCTGGCGCGCAGACGCAGCGGCGGGCACGGCAGGTGTTGTCGGAGCGGTAGCTCGGGCACCCGAGATCAGTGTCGGCTGTTGCATCGCCGCAGGTACAGCCGAGACAGTTTCAGGCGCAGCACCTGCAGCAGCCACGCTCGCCGGCACCGCGGCGTTGGCAACCATGGCCTCCAAGCGTGCCACGCGCTCGGCCAGGGCCTCAATGGTCAGATCGGCCTCGGGACGTGCCAGGCGCGTGCAGGCGATCTCGAGCACCAGGCGCACGTCGCTCGCGCCCCTCATCTCCAGCGCGGCATCGTCAAGCACCGTCAGCACGCGGGCCAGACGGTCGGCCGAATGCTCGCCAAAGGCGGCGGCCTCGGCAGCAAGCGCCTCGGCCTGCTCGACCCCGCCCTCAAACAGCTCGGCACGGGCACCGACAACGCAGGCCACATACACGTCGCGCACGTGCGCCACCAGGTCGCGCGTCAGCTCAAGCAGGTCATTGCCCTCCTCGACCTGCGCGCGAATGAGCCCATAGAGCTCAGCAATATCACGCTCGGCGATGGCGCGGGCAAACTCGCCCAGGATCTGGTCCGAAACCTCGCCCAAAAGTGAGCGGGCATCGTCCGCGTGCACGGCTCCGTTGCCAAAAACGCTCAGCTGCTCCAGCGTGGAGAGCGCGTCGCGCATGCCGCCCTTGGCATGGCGCGCCACGATGGCCAGCGCCTCGTCGTCGTAATCGAAGCCCTCCTGCTCGCACACGTAAGACAGGCGATGCTCGATATCCTCGTTGCCGATGCGGTGGAAATCGAAGCGCTGGCAGCGCGAGAGGATGGTCTCCAGAATCTTTTGCGGGTCGGTGGTGCACAGCACAAAGATCACGTGCGCCGGCGGCTCCTCAAGCGTCTTGAGCAGCGCGTTGAACGCCGCCGTCGTGAGCATGTGGACCTCGTCGATGATATAGATCTTGTACTTGCCGCGCACCGGGGCAAAGTTGACGGAGTTGATGATCTCCTCGCGCACATTGTCCACGCCCGTGCGGCTTGCGGCATCGAGCTCGTAGACATCGGGGTGGTTGCCCTCGGCGATGAGCTCGCACTCCTCACAGGTGCCGTCGGGCATGCAGCCGCTTGCGCCCTCGGCGCGCGCCGCCTCGGCGTTGCGGCACAGTAGCGCCTTGGCAAGGATGCGCGCCATGGTGGTCTTGCCCGTGCCGCGCGGTCCGCAGAACAGGTAGGCGTGGGACAGGCGTCCCTCGGTGATGGCGTGCTCGAGCGTCGAGACGATATGCTGCTGGCCCACCACGGAGTCGAAGGTGAGCGGGCGATACTTTCGGTACAACGATTCCATGGGTGCTCCCCCGGGTATACTGAGTCTTGTTGCCGCGGCGGCCATGCGGTCGCACGGCATACTGCATTCCATAATACCCGTACGGCGAGCCCGCCGCGATAGGAGTCCAAAGAGCATGGCAGACGCAGAGAGCAACCTCGTTCCCTCCGAAGCAGCCGACCAGGTCGAGGTCGCGCTCGAGAAGCAGGCCGCAGCCGACGACGGCATCCTGTACCTCAACGAGTACCAGTACGAAAACGACCTGGTCACCGACTTCGCCCGCCTGGTCGCCTCGCCCAGGCGTCGCGGCTCGCTGTATGTCGCCGCCGCGATTGCCGCGCTCATCGGCATCGGCATGTTGGTGGCCGGCGGCAACTGGATCAAGTTTGGCGTCGTGCTGATCGTATTCGGCGCCTTTTTGGCCTGGTGGAGCAAGAACCTGCACCACACGCTCGCCCGCGACTTTATCGACGCCGTCGAGGCCGACGAGTCCATGGGCGGCCGCTATCGCCGCGTCGCCGCCAACGAGGACGGCCTGATGGTTTGGGGCAAGAGCGGCAAGTCGCAGTTCTTCCCGTTTGAAAAGCTCGACCACGTGCTCGACGGCGAGCGCATCTTTGTGGCCATGTTCGCCGACCAGGGCGTGACGATCCCCAAGGACACCTTCGTCCGTGGCGATGCCGAGCAGTTTGGCTCCTTCCTCAAGGCCCGTATCAACAAAAAACTCCGCATCGAGACCAAGAAGAAGAAAATGAAGGCCGAGAAGGCCGCCGCCGAGGCCAAGCAGGGCGACAAGGCCGACAAGCCCCAGGACAACAAGGGCAAACAGCGCAAGCAGAAGAAGAACAAGAAGAAGCGCTAAGGCCAAGCCAGGCAGGCAGCCTCGCATCCCGCTATCCTCCCCATGCACCCGAGCGTGCTACACTAGCAGCATCTATGCCACCGCGAACGGCTCGGCCCCGCGCCCGCCGCTCGCAAACGAACTTTAAACGCACGAGGGTTGGCCATGCCGCTTTTCTCGCAACATACCGCCCGGTTCTCGCCGGACGTTCCTTTGGAGGGCACCAGCTCTCGCGAGCTGCTCAAGCGGTACCAGCCGCTCGAGACACTTGCGACCGGCGGTTTTGGCTCCATCGAGATCTGCCGCGACACGCACCTGCGCCGCCGCGTCGCCATTAAGCGCATCCCCCTTATTAACGGTGTCGGCATGCCCGCCAGCGACATCATGGATGTCCTGCGCGAGGCGCACACTGCCGCCATGCTTCAACATCCCAACATCGTGCAGGTCATCGACTTTACGCACGACACAGCCTATGCCTACCTAGTTATGGAATATGTCGATGGCATGTCGCTGGCCGAGTTTTTGCACCGCGTGGACGGTCACTCACTTACCTTTGACGAGGCCGCGGCCATTGCCGATGCCCTAGGCCAGGCGCTCACCTTCGCCCATAGTAATGGCGTACTCCACCTGGACATTAAGCCCGCCAACGTGCTCATCGACCACTCGGGCAATGTAAAGCTCACCGACTTTGGCATGGCGCGACTGTCGTCCGCCGGTGGCTTTGGCGGCTCGCGCGGCGGCACCATCGGCTACATGCCGCCCGAGCAGCTCGATATCGAGACCGGCACGGTCGATGAGCGCGCCGATGTCTTTGCCCTCGCCTGTGTAATCTATGAGGGCCTGTGCGGCAGCGCTCCCTTTATGGCGGCCACGCCCGCCGACTCGCTCGACCGCATCATCGGCGGCGCCACCTATCCCAGCGAGCTGATACCACACTTTCCCCCGGGAGCCGAGGCCGCGCTCATGAGCGCGCTCTCCCCCATGCCGCAGGACCGCCCCAGCAGCGTCGAGACATTTTGCGACCAGCTCCTTGCCGGTCTGGGCAGCGTGCGCGAAGGCCGCCGCAGCCTGGAGCAAATGGTTGGCGAACTTTCGGATGACGAGCAGGAGCTCGACGATATCGAGCCGTCGCACTACGAGGACGACGCCATCGAGGTCGACCCCGCACTCGGCTGGGCGGGCACGCGCTGGAGCCATGCGCGCGACTACACCATGCGCACTATCTCGGCGCTAACGTGCGGCACCTTTAGCTTTTTGCTGATGCAAACGGCCGGGGTCGCGGCGCTTCCCGGCCTGGTCATTGCGGCCATCGCGATCGGAGTGGCGGCTGGCCTGGCCCCCCAGATTGGCTCGGCCATCTCGGCTGTGGGCTTTTTGGTGCTCATGGCCAACGCCACCATGCAGGCACAGGGCATCCTGTCGATGCTGCCCGTCGCGGTGATCTTTGCCGCCGCCATGTCCGGTTGGTGGATCGCCTGGGGTCGCACCGAGACTGCCGCGAGCGCCACGCTCACCTGTGCACTCGCGCTTGGCTGTCTGACCGGCAATACCTTCCTGGCAGCTGGGGTCGCCGCCGGCGTCGCGTCATTTTGGCTCGGCCCGGCAAGCGCCGCCGCGGCAACGGGCATGGGCGCGCTTTTTGCCCGTCTGGCCACGGTCGCGCTTTCAGCCGGAGGCGTACTGGGGCTCGGTAACGTTGCCGCAGCGCTGGGAGACCCGCTCCTTTGGGCTGCCTTTGTGCTGGTCGCGGCAACTGCCGCGGCGTCATCTGCGCTGCTCAATGCCCATGCCAAGCGTGCCAATCAGGGCTCAAACCTTGCCGCAATCGCCGCAATCGCTGTCACCGGCATCGGCTGCGCAGCGGCGTCCTGTCTTGCACACCATATGGAAATTGCCAGCCTTGCAGCCGCGGTCGTCGCCAAGGCGGCGGTTGCGGGAACCCTATCCTCTATAATCGTTGGGATATGCCTATATTTGCTCGGATACCAAAGAACCTATACGGAGAGTGATCTTTCGTGAACTTCCTGAACATCTTCGAGGACCACGTGGCCGGCATCTTCGGTGCCACCCGTGCCCCGTTCTCCTTTAAGAAGCTTGCCAAGCAGGCCGCTCGCGACATGGAGGATCAGACTCTGGTGATCAACGGCGTCAACACGGCGCCGGCACTCTATACCATCCTTATCGCCGCCGACGACGATCCCATGCTCGCCCCGTTCTACCCCGAGCTTTCACGCGAGGTCCGCGAGTTTGTGAAGGCGCAGGCCGAAAAGCGCCGCTATGTCTTTGTCGGCGAGCCCCTCGTGCGCTTTATGATCGATCCGCAGCTGCGCGCCGGCAAGTTCTCGGTCTTTGCCGAGAACGTCGATGCCCCCACGCTCGGCCGCCTGTACGAAGAAGAGCGCGCCTATCAAAACGGCCTGGGCCAGAACAACTCCGCGGCAAGCCGTGCCGCCAGCGCCCCGCGCGCCGGCCAGCAGCAGTTTGCTGCCCCGCAGCAGCAGCGCCCCGCCGCCATGCCCCAGCAGCAGCCGACGCCTCGCGCCGCCGTTCCCGACCCGCTTGCCGTGGCAGACCCCTTCGCGCCTAGCGTCCCCGACCCCGCCGCAGCACCCATCCCGGTACCGCAGACCGTCTCGCGCGACGCGCTTGCCGGCATGGGCGGAGCCGCCGCGACCGGTGCCGCCGTGGGCCTAGGCGCCGCAGCCGGCATCGCCTCCAACATGGCGAGCACTCGCGCCCCGCAGCGCCCGCTCGCCCAGCTCGTCGACGTCGTGAGCGGCGAGAGCCATAGCATCACCTCCGCACAGGTGACCATCGGTCGCGAGCGCTCAGTTTCCGACATTGCCCTGCGCGACCCCAACGTGTCGCGCCGCCACGCCCAGCTCACCTTTACGGGGTCGGATTGGTCGATTGAGGACCTCAATTCCACCAACGGCACGCTCGTCAACAACCGCCGCATTACGCGCTGCCCGCTGCGCAACGGCGATCTGCTGACGTTTGGCCTGAGTACCTTTGAATTTAGGGGATAGTCGCTTATGAACATCGATATCGTCCTTTTTGCAGGCCGCATCGTCCTGGTCGCCCTGCTCTATATCTTCCTGTTCGCCGTCATGAAGACCGGCGTGGGACTTGTGCGCGGGCAGCGCCGCGACTCGGCTATCTGGACGATTGATGTGGACAAGGGTCCGCGCGGTATCCGCGGCATCCACGTAGACATGCTCGGCCCCGTCATCGTCGGTCGCTCGCCATCTTCGGACATCTGCATCAACGAACCGTTCGTCTCGGCCTCGCATGCGCGCTTTTCGCTGCAGGGCCCGGCGCTCATCATCGAGGACCTCAACTCGCTTAACGGCACGCTCGTCAACGGCCGCCAGCTCGTGGAGCCCGCGACGCTGCGTGAGGGCGACGAAGTCCAGATTGGCGACGTGGTCATGAAGGTGAACCGTCGATGATCGACGAGGAGAATAAGTCCGCAACCATGCCCGAGACGCCGACTGCCCCCGCAGCTGCGCCGGCTCATGCCGCTCCGGCGCGCCCTGCGACCGTGGAGCCCGAGGACACCGTGTTCTCCCTGCCTCTTTCGCATGTAACTCAAGAATATCCGGCACTCGTCGATGACGAGGACGCCGGCACCGAGCAGCTCGACGCCCCCATCGGCGCGCACGCTGCCGAGCAGCCCGCGGAACCGGAGGCAACGTCCGCACCGGCTCACTTTGCCGAGCCCGTCGCCGAGGCGATTAACGAGAGCGCTGCCGTGTTTGCAGCCCCCGAGCCTGCCGCGCCGGTATTCCCCGTCGCCCCGGCAAGCGAGGCGGCACCCGCATCCGCAACGCCTGCCGAAGTCGAGCAGCCCGCCGCCGCGCCCGCCGCAGCCCCCGAGCCCTCCGCTCAACCCCAGAGCTCGCCCGCGCCGTCGCACTTTGCGACGCCCGAGCCTATAGACGTCAGCCCGCAAGATGACGAGTCGACCGCCCGCGTTTCCGAGGAGCCCGACTCCCCGGACACCGGCGATTCCGAATCAAACGCCGAGACCGACACCGTCTCTCCCGGTGACACAGCCGAGATCGACGTTGCCGCCGTTGAGGCCAAGCTCAAAGACCCCGGCTCGACCATGAGCTTTGAACCCCTAACCGAGGAGCGCATCGAGACCGACTCGACCTATGATGCTGGCACCACCACGCAACTCATGTGGGGCGCCCGCTCCGACGTTGGCTGTGTGCGCCCGCACAATGAGGATTCCTACCTGGTGCAGTCGCCGCTCTTTTGCGTATGCGACGGCATGGGCGGTCACGCCGCCGGCGAGGTAGCCTCCTCTATCGCTGTCGAGACCATTGCCAAGACAGCTCCTCAGTCTGCCGACGCCGCACGCCTGGCGGCAGCCGTCGAGGCCGCCAACGCCGCCGTAATCGAGGCTGCCTTGAATGGCCTGGGCAAGCCCGGCATGGGCTGCACAGCCACTTGCGCCTATATCGAAAACGACACGCTCGCCATCGCCCACGTGGGTGACTCTCGCGCCTACCTGCTCCACGAGGGCACGCTCATCCGCGTGACCCGCGACCACTCCTACGTGGAGGAGCTCGTGGACGCCGGCGAAATCACGGCAGACGAGGCTCGCGTCCACCCCAACCGTTCGGTCATCACCCGCGCACTGGGCTCGGACCCCGCTATGTATGCCGACCACTTCACTCTGCATATCGAGGAAGGCGACCGCCTGATCCTGTGCTCCGACGGCCTCTCGAGCATGATTCCCGATAGCGATATCGAGAACATCGCCACGCAGTCCTCAACCGCGCAAATCTGCGTCGACAACCTAGTGGACGCGGCGCTTGCCGCCGGCGGCCACGACAACGTGACCGTAGTAGTCGTTGACCTGGTTGACGATGGCGTCATGCGCGAGGCGCAACGCGTGCGTCGCCGCAACGTTACTATCGCCGCCGTCCTGGCCCTCGTCTTTGTGCTGGCAGCTGGCATCTGGGCCTACACGGGTGTCACCGGCTCGTACTACCTGGGTACCTACCAGGGCAATGTCGCCGTCTGGCGCGGCCTGCCCGGCAAGCCACTCGGACTCAAGCTCCACTGGCTCGAAAGCGAAACCAGCATCAAGCTGTCCGACCTGCCCGAAGACACGCAAAACCGCCTCAAGGCGGGCATTCCGCAAACAAGTGTCGACGATGCGCAGGACACGATATCCAAGTACCGCCACCAGATCGACGAGGAGCAGACCCGCCAGGTGATCGACGCGCAAACGATTCGCGACAACACCAATCAGGGATCGACCTCCGAATCAGATTCCGAGAAAACCGCCGAACAGTCCGCCGAGGCCGAAGCCTCCGATAAGAATTAGAAAGGGAGTGCCGCTTATGAGTCGCCGCAACACCGAGCTGCTCTTGCTCATCGCCTCGGCGTTCCCCGTCATCCTGCTGTATGCGATGTACGTCCTCACCGCGGGCGCTGCCATCTCCTTTGAGACGCTCGCCGTACCGATCGGCCTCTTTGCCGCCTTTGCCGCGGCCCACATTGCCGTGCGCATCTTGGCGCCCGGTGCCGACCCCGCCATCCTGCCCATCGTATTTATACTTTCGGGCATCGGCATCACGTTCGTGACGCGTCTCGCCCCCGCTCTCGCCATCTCACAGCTCATCATCCTGTTTGTCTCGGTGGCGCTCATGGTGGGAACGCTTGCACTAGTCAAAAACCTCGACGTGGTCATGCGCTACAAGTACACCTTTGGCATCATCGGCATCATTCTGCTGATGCTGCCTATCTTTATCGGCACCACGATCTCGGGCTCCAAGCTGTGGATTCGCATCGCGGGCTTTACCATCCAGCCCGGCGAGTTCGCCAAGGTCTTTATCGTCCTGTTCCTGGCCGGCTACTTGGCCGAGAACCGCGAGTTGCTCTCCATCTCCAACCGCAAGATCCTGGGCTTTAAGATCCCTCGTCTGCGACTGCTGCTGCCGCTGTTTGCCGTGTGGGGTGTGTGCCTGCTCGTCGTCGTCTTCGAACGCGACCTGGGTTCGGCCGTGCTGTTCTACACCATCTTCTTGCTGATGCTCTACGTTGCCACGGGACGATTCTCGTATGTCGTTATCGGTCTTGCGCTCTTGGCCGTTGGAGCCGTGGGCGCCTACAAGTTCCTGTCGCACGTTCAGGTGCGTTTCCAGGTTTGGGTCGATCCGTTTAAGGACGCCCAGGGCCAGGGCTACCAGATCGTACAGTCGCTTTACTCGCTGGCTGACGGCGGCCTGGTTGGCGTCGGCATTGGCAACGGCATGGCAAACAACATCCCCGTCGTCGAGTCCGACTTTATCTTCTCGGCTATCGGCGAGGAAATGGGCCTTTTGGGCGGCGGCGCCGTGCTCATCCTGTTTATGCTTTTTGCCGTGCGTGGCCTCACCACGGCCGCCCGCGCCAAGTCCGACCTTGCCGCCTTTAGCGCGACCGGCCTTACGGCGGCCATCAGCTTCCAGGCATTCTTAATCGTTGGCGGCGTAACCCGCCTGATCCCGCTGACCGGCGTCACCCTGCCCTTTATGAGCCAGGGCGGCTCCTCGCTGCTGGCGAGCTTTATCATCGTCGCGCTGCTGCTGCGCGCCGGCGACGAGGCAACCGGACGCGAAGCCGAGCTCACCGGTACTGGCACTATGGCCGCCATCACCGATGACCAGCTCGCATCCGCCGCTGCCCCGACCGGTACGCGTTTTGCCAGTGCACCTTCCTACAGCCACGGCAACCACTCCGCGGGTTCTCGCATGCGTCGTCGCCTGCTCGACACGCCAGAGTCCGGCGTGCTCGGCCGCGTTGCACTTGCCAACCGTCTGACTCGTGCCGTGTTTGCCTTTACAGCGCTGTTCGCCATCCTTATCGGCAACCTCACCTATGTCCAGGTCATCAAGGCGAAGGATTACCAGGACATGCCGACCAACAACCACACCATCGCCCGCTCCAAGTACATCCAGCGTGGCTCCATCATCACGTCCGACGGCGTGACACTAGCCGAGTCGCTGCAACAGGAGGACGGCACCTACGCCCGTTCCTACCCCAACGGCAACATGGCCGCACACGTGGTGGGCTACGTGAGCCAGCAATACGGCACCGCCGGCATCGAGAGCGTCATGAACGATACGCTCACCGGCTCCAAGGATTACTCCAGCTGGAACAACGCCATCGCGTCGCTCGCGGGGCAGACCCAGCCGGGCAATACCGCCAAGCTCACCATCGACTCGCGCATCCAGACGGCTGCCGAGCAGGCGCTCAAGGGCTTTAAGGGAGCTGTGGTGGTCATGGATCCGCGCACCGGTGCGGTCCTTGCGTGCGCGAGCTCGCCCACCTACGACAACACCAACATCGACGCGCTGCTCCAGTCGGGCGGCGGCGAGGACGGCTCCATGTACGACCGTGCCATGGACGCGCTCTACACCCCGGGCTCGACCTTTAAGGTCGTCACGCTCTCCGCGGCGCTCGAGACCGGCACCGCCAGCCTTACCAGCACGTACCAGGCGCCCGGCTCCATGGATATTGGCAACGCGCCGGTCACCAACTATGCCAACGAGAGCTACGGCACCATCAGCCTGCAGCAGGCCTTCGCCGTGTCGTCCAACGTCGTCTTTGGCCAGGTGGCAAACGAGGTCGGTGCCAGCTCGCTCGTCCAGTTTGCCAACGCCTTTGGCTACGGTCAAAAGCTCGGTCAGGATCTGACCACCGCGGCTTCCATCATGGCCGATCCGTCGCTTATGACCGAGTGGGAGACCGCTTGGGCAGGCGCCGGCCAGCCCGTCGGTATGGACCACACGCCTGGCCCGCAGACCACCGTTATGCAGAATTGCGTGATCGCTGCCGCTATCGCCAACAGCGGCGTGGTCATGGACCCGTTCTTTGTGTCCCAGATACTCGCCCCGGACGGAACCGTGGTTAAGACCACGCAGTCCCGCTCGCTGGGCCAGGCTGTCAGCTCTGCCACGGCCGACCAGGTCAAGCAGGCCATGCTCGCCGTCGTCCAGTCCGGTACCGGCACCGATGCCCAGATTCCGGGCGTCAAGGTTGCCGGCAAGACCGGTTCGGCCGAGACCGGCGGCACCAACGTCAACTCTATGTTTGTTGGCTTTGCACCTTACGATTCACCCACGGTTGCCATCTCGGTAGCCCTGGAGGATTACGACAAACACGACGTCAAGGCGGCCAAGATTGCCGGCATCGTCCTGACCGCGGCGCTCGCCGCACAGGGAGCGTGATGCCCGTGATCAAGGCGGATACTTGTGGCGCGCCGCGGCCGATGAGCTAGCGGCCACGCGCCACACGGCCCCAGCGGCCACACATTTGGTACTACACACATCGTTGAGCGAATAGTTATGTTAGGAGCAGGAATGGAACAGAGGGTCCTCGGGGGAAGATACCTCCTCAAGGATAAGGTGGGAACGGGCGGCATGGCGACCGTCTTCCGTGCACAGGATCAGGTCCTCGACCGCACGGTTGCCGTCAAGATCATGCTGCCGCAGTATGCCGGCGACGCCACCTTCGCCGCCCGCTTTAAGCAGGAGGCCCAGGCAGCAGCAGGCCTGTCCTCCCCCTATATCGTGGGCGTCTACGATTGGGGCAAGGACGGCGACACCTATTACATCGTCATGGAGTACCTGCGCGGCACCGACCTTAAAAGCGGCATCAAGAGCCACGGTGCACTCGATCCCAAGAAGGTCGCACAGATTGGCTCGCAGATCAGCTCCGCGCTCTCGGTCGCACACAAGCACGAGATCATCCACCGCGACATTAAGCCGCAAAACATCATGGTGCTGCCCGACGGCAACATCAAGGTCATGGATTTTGGCATCGCACGCGCCAAGAACAGCCACCTCACGCAGGATAACAACGTGCTGGGCACCGCCCACTATGTAAGCCCCGAGCAGACCC
This sequence comes from uncultured Collinsella sp., assembly GCA_902475425.1. Taxonomy (GTDB): domain Bacteria; phylum Actinomycetota; class Coriobacteriia; order Coriobacteriales; family Coriobacteriaceae; genus Collinsella. Next base: position 2,917 of record CABRZJ010000002.1, on the reverse strand, counting down.
GCGGCCAGGACCTCGGCCCCACCTCGGATATCTACTCGCTGGGTGTCGTCATGTACGAGTGTGCCACCGGCCGCGTACCCTTTGACGGCGACGACGCCATCTCGGTCGCGCTCAAGCAGGTCAACGAGCTCCCCATCCCGCCGAGCCAGATCAACTCCGGCGTCGATGCCGACCTGGAGCGCATCATCCTCAAGTGCATGGAGAAGGACCCGGCAAACCGCTTCCAGACGGCCGACGAGCTGCGCCAGGTGCTCAACAGCTACCTGTCCGGCCGTGCCGTCAACGTCTCGGAGCCCACGCGCATCATCGGTGCCGCCGGCGACCTGGGTGCCACCAAGACCCGCGAGCTTTCCGACTCAACGCGCGCTATGGTTCGTCCCGTCTCGGGCGTGAGCGGTCAGAATACCGCCCGTAGCGCTGTCTCGGGCTCCACGGGCTCCTACGAGGTCGAGAAGCCTAAGTCCAACAAGAACAAGATCATCGCCGCCGTGATTGCCGCCGTCGCCGTGATTGGCGTGGTGGTGGCCTTTGCCACGGGCATGTTCAGTGGCGAACAGGTCACGGTGCCCGACGTGCTGGGCAAGGACCAGGAGACCGCTATTGAGCTGATCAAGGAAGCCGGCCTTGAGGTTGGCACCGTCGACCAAAGCTACAACGACGATGTCGACGAGGGAAAGGTCGCCGAGCAGACCCCCAACGGCAACACCAAGAAGGCCAAGGGCACGAGGGTGAACCTGGTAATCTCCAAGGGCCCTAAGCCCTCCGAGAAGGTTGAGGTTCCGCAGCTCCTCGGCCTGACCAAGGACCAGGCCGAGGCCGCACTGGCAAGCGTGGGCCTGAAGGGCAGCGCTTCGGAGGAAGCCAATGAGGCCGAAGAGGGCCAGGTCTTTGAGCAGAGCACTGCTGCCGGCAAGGAGGTCGAGAAGGGCACGACTATCTCGTACAAGGTCTCTGGCGGCCCGGACACCACCTCGGTGCCCGATCTGACCGACATGACCGAGGCCCAGGCGCGCAACGCTCTCGACATGGCTGGCTTTGGCGTCGACGTGAGCTACCAGGAAAACGACTCGGTTACCGAGGGCACCGTAATTAGCTGGAACCCCAGCGGCAAGCAGAAGCCCGGTGCCACGATCACCGTCGTCATCGCCAAGAAGTCCGGCAAGGCCAGCGTCCCGGGCAACCTGTACGGCAAGAGCATCTCCGCCGCCGTCACCGCGCTCAACAACGCCGGTTTCTACAACATCGCATTCTGCGACCAGAACGGCAACCCTGTGAGCGGCAACGAGAATGCCACCGTTACGGGCGTCTCCCCCACTGGTAAGCAGTCCACCGACAGCACGATTACGCTGACGGTTTCCATCTCCGGTTCCGGCGACGACTCCGAGTCTAGCAACTAACGTCGATCGCTTGTTGCTTCGAGCGGCTTAGACCGCAAACACATTCGCTCAGAAGCGCCCGCTTGCTCCCCCAGCAAGCGGGCGCTTTTCTTTTGACGCGGGATTGCCGCCCATGGATGAACGCGACTTGAAACCAGAGGAGCCCGGCACCATGGCGGTACCGGGCTCGATCAATCTCTGGTGCCCCCGGGCGGATTCGAACCGTCGGCACCCGCTTTAGGAGATATGATTTAATGCTACCCCTACTATTCATCAAGCATCATTGAACACCATATAACTGCAGATAAAAGGCCCACTTTGCTTGCGTCCTACTGCTGGGCCTTTCATGAAAATAGGGACACCGAGCGCAACGCGTTGCGCTGAGTCCTGAGGTTGTTGCAATGAAAATGAGAATCAAGGCTTCGATAGCAGGATGACAACGCAGGCACAATTTGATTTTTGAAATATGGACGAATTCCTCGTCAGGAGGGTAAAATGGTGCCGACGGCAGCCCAAGTTGTAGAGAGCTGGGCAGAGCCGTTGCTTAATGAAGTTGGGTCATCGTCTTAGCGACGGTGGCCTTTCTTTTTGGGCTTCGAACCCTGCTTGAGTGCCTTGGAAAGGCCGACAAGGGCCGTGAGGAGCGAGACCATAGCGGTCAGGAGCTTCACGAGCTCGGTGAAATCGGTCATGGGCATCACCTCCCATCGGATGGAGGGCTCTGCCCGGCACGAGGGCTGCCGGCAGCAAGGACGATTCTATCAGAGCGGCTGACTCCCGCCCGATTATTACCATCCCACCGCGCCTGTGCAAAAAAGAGGGCCGCCAAACAGCGACCCTCCAGCGAAAGTGCATGTTATTTAGGACAGTCAAATTCTTTGAAAAACAAATGGCTGCTGTAGAATTACAAATAAGAGTCACCCGGAAGGAGCGATCGATGAATACCAAGCGATTTATCCTGAATGCATTTCTGGTTGTAGCAATATTGACGCTCTTGGTCTTCTCCTACTCATACATGAATCAGCCAAGATTTGGATATGCTTTATACGCTGTTTTTTCCGGCGAAACAACTTACAACACTATAGGCTTCATTGACGCAATCTTTTTCTATGTAGTCGGCCCCGTATCAAGCGAACTGATCGCTTTTGTTGTCATCTACAACCTGAATCAACGAAGCCAGACTCATTCAGCGACTTCGGCGAAACAAGGAATCAATCTCTTCGTAATAATGATGATTCTGCAAATTGCGACCGTGTTGATTATCGCCCTGACCGCAACAAACGTTTTGAAGTATGAGTTCGGATTCATCGTGAGCTGTCTCATGGCAATTGCCGCGGGTATAGCGGTTTCGTATACGACACCGGCAAAGAAGTGGCTCAACTAACAGGCCTATTTGGAATCCGAATCGTCCATGGAGCCGTCGATGCCGGTTTTGGTGTCGTCCGTATTGGAATCGTCATCCTTGGGGCTTATAGGACACATTTTGTCCTATAAGCCCCAATCAATTCATACTCCTCATCCTCGCCGAATTGCGAGTATGG
>CABRZJ010000001.1:0-76936 GCA_902475425.1 uncultured Collinsella sp. | reverse complement strand
CCGACCCCGCCGCGGGTCCAAGCGCGACGGGGTGCGGCGAAAGGGAAGATGAGAACGCGACGCGCAGGCGCTGATAGGAGACGACGATCGCCCGCTCGCCGCGTCATCAAGCTAGGGAATTAAGCGCGCATTCGTGCACTCAGGGCGAAGGCGGCGCCAGCAGCCATGAGCAGCACACCCACAGTAACGAAGACCTTGATGCCCAGGTCACCGGTCATAGGCAGCTCGGTGAGATTCTTGGCGTTCTTGATCTGAGCCATAGAAGCGGTTTCGCCCGTACCGAAGGAGACGCGATTGCCGTCGGTATTGGTCGTCTTCTCGTACGCCACGGACGTTACCGTCGTGCCGGCGGTATCAAACGTCGGGGTGATGGTGAACTTGAAATCGGGAAGGCCGATGCTGGTGTAGCCATCAGGAGCCTTAATCTCGTAGACGTGGTACTCGCCAGCAGGGAGACCAGACATGGCGATCTTGCCGTCAGCGCTGGTAGTGAACACGCCCCCGTCCGCATCGGCAGCGGGCTTGGCAGTAGTGAGATTCTTCCAGGCCTTGGTCACAGCGTCCTGCGTCATGAAGGTCTCAGCATTGCTGTCCACGCGGGCAATGGCGAATTGAGCACCAGAGAGCGCGGTGTCACCGGCCATGTTGGTCTTATAGATGCTGAAGTCATAGGTGTACACGCGAACGGTGGGGCCAGGAACCTGGTGCTTTTCGCCGCTCGGGGTACGAGAGTACGCAAGCTCAACGGTGTTGGGGTTACCAACGCCAGCAATAACGGCATCGGAGTCGACAACAGCGGTCAAGGTAACGGTAACCGTAGCGCCAGAGGCAATGTTGTCGTTCGTGTTAACGTAGTGAGCAAGGTCAACCGTGGTGACAGTAGCGTCAGCCTTATTGCAGTTGTCCAAGGGATCGATCCGATTCTTGTCCTGCTTCAGGACGTAGCCGTTGTTATCGGCGTCAGCATCCTCATTAAGCTCGGTGTCGCCAACCTTAACCTTGGTAACCGTAACGTCCTTCAGGCCGTGAGCAGCGGTATCGATAAGCTGCAGCACGCGGGAGCCGTCGACGTAGCCGGTGTAGTCCGGAATCGTGGTGGTAAGGGTATAGGTGATCGTGTCGCCGATACGAGCGTTCATCTTGGTCTTGGAATCGGCATCAGCCTTGTTGACCTTGGTGATCTCCTTGTTGATGGAAGGTTCGTTGGCCTTAAGGGTCACGGTGCCCAGGTTCGCAGTAGCGCCAGCGTAGTCAGGAGCATCCTGATCAGTCGGGTTAACGAGCTTGGTAGCAAGCAGCATCGGGATGGACTGAGACTCAATAGCATTTGCGTTAACGGTGCCCTTCGGATCGGCGGTCGTGTCCATCAGGAACCAGAAACCCTGCTTGCACTCATTCGCGCCGGTCGTCGCATTACCGCTCTTGAAATCCGTCTTGTGATTGTCAGCCACGGAGGAAGTCAGGGTCTTTGCGGAAAGCTTAGTCGCGAATTCACGGAGAGCAGTGGAACTGTTCTTCCACAGCGTCTCAGTGTTTTCGACAGTAGCATTCCCACCAGTCTTAAACACCTTGTCGATAAGGTAGCCCATGGGGTTTGCCTCGGTACCAGTCACGCTACCGTTGTAGTTAGCGTCAGCTTCGTACTCGGTCTTAACGTTTTTGCCGTCCACGGTCATCTCACTCATGACTTCGACAATAACGTTAACGAATTCGTCAGTGGTATCGATCTCGAAGTTGATAGAGGCATTCTCACCCGTACCGGTAACGGTAACGTTCTTCAGGGTGGCGAGCCTCCAGCCCTCGAACGTATGGTCATACGTAGCGGAATCGTTGTTGATGATAGTGATGGTGCCGTCCGTCGGCTGTGCAGGATCCGCAGCCTTGGCCACGGGCGCGCCGCCCAACAGGCCGGTTACGGCGATCGCTACGGCAGCAGCACCGGCGATCAGCTTTTGTACGAATCGGTTCATGATTCCCCTTTCAGAAATGAGCCCGACATTCATAAACATCTATCTACCAGCGCCATCGGACGGGTCGTCCTGGCGGCGCTTTGTAGCGAACCAATACGCTCCCGCAGCGATGCCGCTCAGAAGCATGAGACCGGTGCCCACGAGGAGCATGGAGTTCTCGGTCCATCCCGTGCCGGTGAGCGGGAGGTCCGTGAGGACTTTCACGTTGGTGAAGGTGGAGGCGGGAATGGCGTCGGGCGCGACGTCCTCGCCGATGGTGTTACTCACGGTATTGCCCATGTCGTCCTTCACCTGCGTGACCGTGGTGGAGGTGGTGAGGCCGGTGTACTTACCATCGACCATGACGGCCGTCACCGTGACGGCAACCTGGTACTCGGCCTTGGAGTAGCGGAGCTTATTGACGGCACCGGTGGCGGGCGCGACCTCCTTCAGCGTGTAGGTGTAGGTCTTCTCCCCCGTCGGGTTTGAAGCATCGACCGTGGCGAGGTGATCTTTGGAGAACGTGATCTCCCCAAATTTCGCCACGATGTCGTTGACCTTGGTGGAGCCTGCGGGAGCGGCGGAAATAGTCTTCGGATCGGGCATGGGTGCGCTATCCCTATTTCCCCCCGTAGCCTCAATGCTGAACTCGAACGGCACATAGTTGACTTTGTCGACCTTCGGCCAATCCATGTTTCGAACCGATTTGGTCACCGGGATCTCCACGGACGTGGTGGTGAGAGTATCGGAGATGTACGCGTTGCCGCTCTTGTCGATAGACGGCTTTTTGTCCTTGTCCCACGTGACGGAACCGTCCGTGTTCACCGTGAACCGAAAATCCGTCGGGTTCTTCTCGTAGCCAAACGGAGCCTGGGTCTCAGCAAGCGTGTACGTGCCCGGCAGCAAGCCCTCAAGCTTGAACTTGCCATCCGTGGCGTCGGTATTGGCCCACGTGGTGTCGCTCAACTTCGACCGGTCGCTCACGGTCCAGGACTTCACTTCGGTCGAGCCATCGGCACCCAGTTTCGCAAGCTTCCACTCGGAACCAGGCAACGGATCGTGCTTCTCATCTCCGTCCTCAACCTTGGTCCAAGACACTGTACCAGTGGTCTTGGTGTTGGCGATGGCTCTCTTCGGACTGGAAATCTCGTTGCCGTTGGTGTCCACGTTGCCCACAAGGTTGAGCTCATCGCCCGTGTGGAACATCTTCGAGGTATAGATCGTATTGGAAAGCTCGTAGCCCTCCGGCGCCTTAGTCTCACGAATGTAGTACGTGAAGTAGTCCTTGTCATCAGGGTTGCCAATATTGGCCTTCTGGTTCAGGTAGTTGAACTGAATGGTACCAACGGTAGGATCGGAGTCATTCGTGCCGTTATCCACAATGGAGACGATACGGTTCTCATTGTTCTGCGCATCGTTCTCGGTCGCGTAGATGGCCCACTCGGAACCCGCGAGCGGTTTGGCGTCCGCAGCGTCGACCTTGCTCCACGCAATGGCAGAGCCGTCCGGTGTATACGAACCAGACCACGGGAAGTTGTGACGCTCCTGGTCCATGTCGATGACGGAAGCCGAGTTACCCTCACCAAATGCTGCGGCAACCTTCGGGCTGTTCATTGAGAAATCGACGCCCACATAAACGCGGCCGTTGGTAGTAACATGGTCGTCGAAACTTCCGTTGGGAACGAGAATCGATCCGATCATAGCCGCCGCAGGATCGTCGTCAGTCCACTTGGCACCGGTAGTTGCGCCACCGTATCCCCAGTCCGCGCGGTCCTCTCCCGCGATGCCGCCCCGAATGGTAAGGCTTTGCGTATCGACAAAGTTCCACATGATGGACTGGGAAGCCAGCGAGTATTTCGCGTCAAGGTCTTTCTTGGCGTACTGACTCTCGTAACCGCGAGATATTTCTGTATCTCCCCACCAGAAGCGCCAGCCGTTGTGGAACTCGACAGGATTAGTACCTGTAACGTTCACGACAATGGATGCGCCTTCGGGGATATTGGTGAACTTAAAGTCGACGCCGCGGTAGTAGACGCCATTCTTCCAGTTGGAGAGCTCGGAACCGGCGATGGTGAAGACCTGTTGCATAGAAGTTCCATCGCCGGTAAAGGTGATGAGTCGCTCGGTGTTGCGAATCTTATTGCTCGGGATTCCGGTATCGAGCGCACCGGAAACAGACTTGCCGCTACCATCGTCGCTACCATCGAATTTGAGTGTATAGCTTGTTCCGTCGTTATTGTACTTGTTGATGACGTAGTTGCTATTAGGCTCTGCAAAGCCGTTGACATCCACCTCGCCGGTATCTTCAAACGAGTCGAGCTGTTTCGATAGCTTCGAGAGGTATCCATTTGTACCGTTATAGCTCGAATAATCGTTACCGTTGACATTAGTCAAATCAACAGCTTTATTGAACAGGGTGCTTTCCAGAGCAGACAAGCCCTCGTACCAATTACCCTGCATTGTCACCACAGACTGGCGTTTATAGTCGCTATCGCGCCAGTATGTGATGGGGCCTGCGATTTGCGCGGTGTAGGCAAAGCCGGAAGGAGTCGCGCCCTCAAAAGGTCTCTGCCGTCCGACCCAAGCGCCTTTGTTCCAAGCGCCAACGGTAGTCGCCCCCGGCAAGTTGCCGTTGTAACCAACGCTCATTTTGGTGATCGCACTGTCGATTCCGGCGACCGCAAGCACGGTGCTGCCGTAGACAGGACGGAACTGGGAACCAAAACCAACGGTGCCAAAGCGGAAACCAGCGCCGCCACTATTATTATAGGGCCAGCTCTCTTTGAGTGGATTCATGGCAAGCTTGCCACGGACCACGGTAAGGCCCTCCGCCTCAGCGGCATATGAGCCGGTGGGGGCGTTGTCCGCATCAAGATCGATAGTGCCGTCGCTCGGCTTATCGCTCGGCTTGCCACCGATGTACATGTCGCGGCCGACGTAGGTGGCCACGCCGGGATCAGGGGTTGAGACATTGATATTCGTACCGATACCGATAGACGTGGGAACGTAAATTCCCGGCTTCACGGTGGCCGTCGCTCCCGCTGAAGCCGCATTCGCACTCTGAGCCTGCTCAACACTATTTGAAGAGCCAGACTCGCCGCCATCGGTCTCGTCGCTATTCTGGTTTTCGGCATCCTCGCTGGTGTTACCTACAGCAGCGGACTCACTTGAGGAACCCCCCCCCATTACAGTTTCCTCGGCAGAAACTGTCTGGGCGTCGTTGGCGATGGCCTGCGAGATCGGGGGCATAACGAGCGACAGCACCAGGCTCAAAACGGAAGCTCCGCACAAAACACCTGCTAGTACACGATGTGCCGCTTTATTGTTCTGCTTAGATTTATCCGAATTTGCCGCCATCGATGCCTCCCCCCCAAGAGACTGCGATCTTGCTCTTTCACAAATTAACCTTGGGCGCACAACCTATAATTGCTCGCGCTCAATATGCATATTATTACTCAATGTTTAAACAACGAAAAGCCCATTTCAATCAATTTCTTTTCTCAGAGTCTTATTTCTTGACATTTGTTCAACTTATGCAGTGTTATTCGATTTTTCAGTTTTAGAAAACCACAGGTAGAATTGTTGGCAAATAGAGGTAAATAACACTCTGTTGTTATTTGCACAACATTTTGTTTTAACCCACTCAATCTGTGAACGGTCGATATTTGGCTGTGAGTGGTCGTTTGTTCACCGCATCGATTCGCCACGGGACAAAAAAGCGTCCCGGCAATCGGTTGCCGGGACGCCTGATCGAACCACCACAAAGGTGCCTGTCCCCTTTGCGGTGATTCTCCCCCAGCGCTACAGCAGATGCTCCTCGATAAAGATCGCGATGCCGTCTTCGTCGTTGCTGGCGGTTACAAAGTCCGCAGCGGCGCGGGTGGCATCGCTGCCGTTTGCCATGGCCACGCCCACGCCGGCGTCGGCCACCATGCAGGTGTCGTTGTCGGCATCGCCAAACACGCAGATGTTCTGGAGCTCCATGTCGTTGAGCTCCGCCACGCGCACAAGGCCGCGCGTCTTGGACACGCGCGGATCCATGAACTCGTAGAGGCGCTGCGTGGTTTGCAGGGCGGCCGCCTTAACGGTGTCATCGGCGAACGTCGATGCGCGCTCGATGACCTGCGGCATCACCTCGGGCGCCATGGTAAACATCACCTTGGGCTGCGGCTCGCGCAAGAACTCGGCAAAATCGACCACCTTATAGGGCACGCCGTCGACACGCGATAGATGCTCGACGCATGCATTGGTCTCGGGAACGTAGAACACGCCGTCTCGGGGGCAAACGGGCGTTGCCGGAAGGTCCGCCATGTGCTTGCAGATGCGCGCGATGGTTTCGCCCGGCAGCGGGTAGCTCAGCTCGTTGATGCCGTGCGCGCGGTCGATGACCTCGGCGCCGCCACAGCCCACCATCACGTCTACCAGGCCGTCGATGCCCCAGAGCTCGTACATAGCCTCGGTCGCGTGGGCGTCGCGCCCGGTGCACAGGCCAAAGAGCACGCCGCGCTCGCGCAGGGCGCGGATCGCCGCCACGGTGCGCGGGGACACCGTGTGCCGGCTCGTGAGCAGCGTGCCGTCGATATCGCAGAACACGGCTTTAATGTGGCTGAAGGTGGTGTCCATGGGGGCCTTTCTGGGTTGTGCGGCGGTGTGGGGTGTGGTCGGAAATGGTGTACATGGTATACCAAGGCACGGGCCGTTGGGACCCGATCGTCACAAAGGTGCCTGCCCCCTTTGTGGTGGCCGGACCCGAAGGGTGGCCTGGCCCGGGGCGCAAACCATCACAACATTCGACGTTATTCGGCGAAATCGCGATTTTCATCGAATGTTGTGATGGTTTTTACTGCTTTGCGGCACGATCCAGATGCCCGCGTCCAAACAGCAGCAGCGCTGCGGGAACTGCCGTTACGACCAGGCCCGCGCCTACGAGTGTCTGTTGCACGCCAAATGTTGCTGCTAGCCACGGGGCAATCGCCAGCGGGGCCACGCCGGCGAACATGTTGCCAAAGCCCATGACCGAGTTGACGCGACCGAGCTGCTCGAGCGGAGCCGTCGTTTGCACGATCGTGTTGTGGAGCGGATTGACGACGCCCCAGGCCACGCCCAGGGCAATCTGGCCGACGAGGGCCACGCCCACGTACGGCGTTCCCACGTAGAGCAGGCTTCCCAGACCCACGGACATAAGCGCCACGAGCAGCGTTTTTAGGTTGACCAGGTGCGGCGGCAAGCGGAGCGCGGCCACGGCGCCCAGCACCGCGCCCACACCGCTGGCCGACGAGAGCCAACCCATCCATTCGACACCGACGTGCAGGACATCGCGGTAGAAGAACGACTCCAGCGGATCGAAGGCACCGTAGCCAAAGTTTGAAAGGAAAATAATGCAGAACAGCAGGGCGAGGACGCTGTTGGTGAAGACCGTCTTGATGCTGGCTGCGAAGGTAGCGCGGGAAGATGCGTTGGGATCGGGACTTTGTCCCGCACGCTCCCCTTCCTCTGCCGAATCGGCATCCGCATCCCCGGCGACATGGCTGGTCTGCGGCCTAAAGCCCCAACCAGCGACGAGCGCCAACACTGTAAAGATCATCATGAGCACGAACACCGCGCGCGACGACGCAGCCGCCGCGACAAAGCCGCCCAGTGTGGGGCCGACGATAATGCTCACGTTGGAGAACATGGCGATGGCGGAGTTGATGTCTTTGAGCTCGACAGGATCGTCGGTGAGATAGGCCGGATAGGATGTGGCGATGGGCTGGGCGAATCCCATCACAAAGCCCAGGAGCACCGCGCCGAGCAGGACGATGCCGGTCGCGCTGCCAAAAACGAGGATCGCCGCGCCGGTTGCCAACGTGCCCACGATGCTCAGCAAGAAATGACGGCGCGGGCCCCAGGCGTCAAGCGCCGCGCCACCCGCAAAGGATCCCAAGATCACGAATACGTTCATAAACAGGACGGCCAGCAATGTCGCCACGACCGAGGCATCGTCTGCATAGGTGAGCGTTCCGATGACGCCGATGAAGTAGCTGGTCTGAAAACCGGTGTAGATGAGAAAGCGCATCGCCACCAGGCGTTTGGCCTGCACGGACAGCGAAGGTTGAGGCTTTGAGAAAAGAGAGGCGAGCATGGAGACTCCTTGTTTCGTACGAATGCGGACGGCGGGCATTCGCCACCGTCTGTCAAATCAATCTATCCGCATGAAACATTAAGGACGCATCAGGACCCTTCTCTCCGTTTTTCGCCCGTCATGAACTACTTGGTAGATTGTAAGACATGTCCCACACATCTACTAAAGCAAAAACCACCACAAAGGTGCCTGGCCCCTTTGTGGTGGCCGGACTCGCAGGATGGCCTGGCCCGGGGCGCAAACCATCACAACATTCGACGTTTTTCGGCAAAATCGCGATTTTCGCTGAATGTTGTGATGGTTTTTACTGCAAAGCAAAATCCACCACAAAGGTGCCCGCCCCCCTTGTGGTGGAAGTGACGTTTGCCCAGATAAAACCTGCCATGGCAGCGCAGCGAGCCGGTTCCAAGTGCCCCAGGTCGCCCCGAAAGAGGAGCGACGCGTACTTTGGTACGCGAGCGACGGCTTGAGGGGCGAGATGGGGTGCTTGGGGCCGGCGCAGCGTCAAGCCTGAAGGTGGTCTTGGATGAGATCGCAGATGGCTCGGGCGTCGTTGATGTTGATGGCTCGGGTCGCAAAGCCGGCGTCGAAGGCCTGACGCGCCAGGGCTTCGTTGCAGGCAAGGGCCAGCGTGTGACCGTCGACCAGGTCGAGCGAGCTCTTGCCGCGCAGACGGTCGACACCGGAGCGCGCGACGACGATGTTGTCGAAGCCCTCGGTCTTGTAGCCCTCGATGATCACCACGTCGACATCGTTGTAACGCGACAGCAGCTCGCGCGCGGGCATCTCGTCCTCCTCACGCGTGTCGGCGTACTCCGCCCAGCGCGTGGCGCAGATGAGGCCCACGTGCTTGGATCCGGCCTGGTGATGACGCCAGGTGTCCTTAGCGGGCACATCGATATCAAAGCCGTGGTGCCCGTGATGCTTGAGCGAACCCACGCGCAGGCCGCGGCGGGTGAGCTCGGCAATGACCTTCTCGACGAGCGTGGTCTTGCCCGAGTTTTGGTAGCCGATAAACGCGATCGCGGGGACAGCCGGAGTAGGAGCTACGGGCGCGACGGCGACGGGCGCGCTTGTGAGTGTGGCACCGTCAGCGGCCACGGCCTCAACAGCAGCGGCCTGACGCTCGGCACGATCCCACATGCCCGAGCGGCCGCCCTCCTTGTGCAGCAGGCGCACGTCGACGATCTCCATGCCGCGATCGACGGCCTTGCACATGTCGTAGATGGTCAGACACGCGGCACTCGCGCCGGTCAGGGCCTCCATCTCGATACCCGTCTTGCCCGTCACGCCGGCCGTAACCAGTACGTGAAAGCCAACCTGCCCGTCCGCGCGCGCCGGCGCCCAGCCCTCGGGCACGTCCTCGGCCGGCGTCCCCGCCGCAGCGATGGGCGCAATGTCGCACTTGCTCTTGGTAATGAGCAGCGGATGGCACATGGGGATGATGTCGCTCGTGCGTTTGATGGCCATGATGCCCGCCACGCGCGCGCAGGCAAGCACGTCGCCCTTTTTGGCGCGGTCCTGCAGCACCATGGCCTGCGTCTCGGGATGCATGAGGATGGTACCCTCGGCGATGGCAATGCGATGGGTCTCGGCCTTGTCGGACACGTCAACCATGCGTACCTCGCCCTTGGCGTCCACGTGCGTCAACTCGTCACGACGGGCGTCGCGGGCGGGCTCGGTGGCAGCGCTGGCAGACGGCTGCGCGGACGCGTCGGCGTTACCAGCATTCGCCGCAGCCGTGACTTTGTGGGCAGACATCGCGGCCCTGCGAGCGGCCTTGGTGGCATCGGCGTACCTGCTCTTGGCCATATGATCATCCTCCGATTTGGGACATAAATCGTTGCGTGCCCTCAATTATCGCGTGTTCCTGCGGTTTGTGGGCCACGGCATCGCGCCAAATCGAAAGTACCTGCATATCATCACCACGGCGCAGCGCCTCACGCACCGAATACTCGGCATCGCTGAACAGGCACGGACGCACGTTGCCGTCTGCCGTCAGGCGCAGGCGGTTGCAATTCGCACAAAAATGGTTGGACATGGCGCTAATGAAGCCAACCGTTCCCACCGCGCCCGGAAAGTGCCAATAGCGCGCGGGGCCCGCGCCGGCAGGAGCGTCGTTGATGTCGAGCAGCTCGAGCTCGCCCAGTCCCGCCGCGGTGGCCCCGGCATTGATGCGCGCCCGCAACTCGTCGCTCGGCACGGTATCGCTCGCGTCCCACAGCTCGGGATTGAGCGCGGGCGCATGCGGGTCCACAGCGCAATGCGAGCTCGTGTGCTCGTCGCCGATGGGCATATATTCGATAAAGCGCAGGTGGATGGGGCGATCGAGCGTGAGCCGCGCAAGGGCCGCCACATCCTGGTTGAGCCGGCGCACCACAACGCAGTTGACCTTAACGGGCTCAAAGCCCCAGGCCAGCGCCGCATCGATGCCAGCCATGGTCTGCTCGAGTCGACCCAGGCGCGTGATCTTTCCAAAGAGCGTAGGGTCGAGCGTGTCGAGCGAGATGTTGACGCGGTTAAGCCCGGCATCTTTGAGCTGCGGCGCCAGCTTGGGCAGCAGGGCGCCGTTTGTGGTGAGCGAGATGTCCTCGATCTGCGGAATCGCGCGGATGTCGCGAATGAGCGGAATGATACGGCGGCTGACCAGCGGCTCGCCGCCCGTCAGGCGCACGCGGCGAATGCCCTCTCCCGCCACCAGACGCACAAAGCGGGCGATTTCCTCGGCGCTGAGCAGCTCGTCGTGCGCACGGGGCGCCACGCCATCGGCCGGCATGCAATAGATGCAGCGGAAATTGCACTTGTCGGTAACGGCAATACGCAGGTAGTTGATATCGCGGCCAAAACCGTCATGTTGCATGCGCCCGTTCACGCAGCCCTCCCCTCACGCGGCGTTTTATTCTTCGGAAAACATAATACCCCACGAGAGAATCATGCCGACACCCGTACGATAGGACAGGTCGCTTTGAGCAAAACGGACTTTCCAAGCCCATCCTCAACATCCAAACCGTCCCAAAAATCGATGATTTTCTTCAATATCGAGAAAAGCATCGATTATTGAGACGGTTTGCCTGCTCACAATGCCCCGCAGAAGGGTCAGAACGCCCCTAGAGGCCACCATTCCAGTTGCGAATCACGAATTCCCGCAGGTCATTCTGCCGTTTCTGGAACACCTCGCTTCGGTCGCACTTGAGACCCATAGCGAGCGCGATGGCATTCATCGCCCGATGCAATTGCAGCTGATGGGCAAACTGAGTCCCGGTGAGAACGATCATCCTAAAGCCCAGCGCGCTCAGCACGGTCATACGCTCCGCATCCGACGCGCTGCGCTGTTTATCAAGATGGTCCGAACCGTTGTATTCAATCCCCGTACCGCTTGCAGGCGCATATACGTCGATCTCGAAATACCCGGCCTTAGCGAGATATTTGAACTCGTTGGGAACATCGACCCGATGGTTGAACTCGACCCTGGTGTACCCTAGCCCGCCCTGAGAACGCTTCGCGACGACCATGATTGCGGTGGCCGTCTCCATAGGCGAACGAGCAGCGTCCTTTACACGCTTGAGCAACGAGGCCGCGCGTTTCACGCCTCGACGCGAAGGATTCTGCTCGCAAAAAGCACGCAGGTCGGCGACGGCATATCGCTGCGAGGCCTCGACATAATCATCGCTCGACAGATGGTTAAGGTGATACCGAGCACACACTTCAAATCCGTACTCAAGCTGCTCGAGCTCGCTCATCCACGAGCCCGCCTGGACAAGGCATATGGCCTCATCAACCACCAGAAGACCCTCTGCCACCTCGATAAGATGATCCGAAGGTATGGGCGCCCCAAACACATGGCGTCGGAGACCCGCCGGCCGAGAGCGTTCAAAATCGAAGCTAACCAGCGTATCAATACGGCCGAGTTCCTCTTGAGGAATACCAAGTGAGACCAGATAGTCGGCGACAATCTCGACCGCTGCAGATATCCTCAATCCCTTGGCATCGAGCCCCAATTTGGGGAGGCTCGCAGTCGGCTCCACCTCGCCAGCAAATGAGCCTTCGTCGTATAGGCTGCTTGCCCGTGAGAGCGGCTCTAACGGGCGCGCCGCGTTGTGGTACAGCCAGGCAGTCTTATGGGACAGGACGATCGGCAAGTCCATGAGCTCTCCAATGGGTCGGATAACCAACCTTATTCCCCTGCTCACGGATTCGCACACTTCCACGTACAAGAAAGCATTCCACCCGTACGAGCGACAGAAAAACCGTCCCAAAAATCGATGCTTTTCTTCATATCGAGAAAAACATCGATAATTGGGACGGTTTAGGGCGAGGTGAGAGGTCGGAGGGCCAGAGCAAGCCGCACTCCGACGGGTTAATCCAGCTCTTTTAAGCCATGCGCTAGCTGCCAGTACTCGCCGCGCTGGGCGAGCAATTCCTCGTGGGTGCCGCGCTCGATGATGCGGCCATGTTCGAGGACCATGATGGCGTCGGCGTCGCGGACGGTGGACAGGCGGTGCGCAATCATAAATGTGGTGCGGCCGCGCATGATGCGGTCCATGCCGCGCTCGATGAGCTTTTCGGTGCGCGTGTCGATGGAGCTTGTTGCCTCGTCCAGGATAAGCACCGGCGGGTCGGCCACGGCCACGCGCGCGATGGCGAGCAGCTGGCGCTGGCCCTGAGACAAGTTGGCGCCATCGGCCGTGACCGGTGTGTCGTAGCCTTGCGGCAGGCGACGGATAAACGAGTCGGCGCAGGCGGCCTCGGCGGCGGCACGCACCTCCTCGTCGGTCGCGTCGAGCTTGCCAAAGCGGATGTTCTGCGCAATGGTGCCGCTAAACAGGTGCGTATCCTGCAGCACAATGCCGAGCGACCCGCGCAAGCTGGCCTTGGCGATATGCTTGACGTCGATGCCGTCGTACGTAATCTCGCCGTCATCGACCTCATAGAAGCGGTTGATGAGGTTAGTGATGGTCGTCTTTCCGGCGCCCGTCGAGCCAACAAAGGCGATCTTTTGCCCCGGCTTGGCGAACAGGTTGAGATCCGTGAGCACGCGGGTGCCCGGCACGTAAGAAAAGTCCACGGCATGGAAGCGCACGTCGCCGGCGAGCGGGACCAGACCGGTAACAAGCTCGGTACCGTCGGCTGCCACCGCACGACCCGATTCACCAACGGCGGCCACATCGTGCAGATGTCCATACGTGCCCACACCCTGGCCCTCGGGAATCTTCCACGCCCACGCGGCGTCGCCCGTCTGCACCAGCTCCACGCAGCCCTCGTCCACCTCGGGCTTAAGGTCCATGGCGGCAAACAGGCGCTCGGCACCGGCCAGCGCGTTGAGTAAGAAGTTGCCCAGCTGCGTAAACTGGTTGATGGGCATGGCCGCCTGGCGCACAAAGACCAGGTAGCTCGCGAGTGCACCCACGTCGGCAAGTCCCTTGATGCAGAGCATGCCGCCCGCCACGGCGACGATGGCGTAGTTGACGTAGCCGATCACCACGGTCATGGGCACCATCGAGTTGGCGTAGGCCTGCGCGGCGCCACCGGTGCGGCGCAGCTCCTGGTTGCGCGCGTCAAAACCTGCCACGTTGGCCTGCTCGTGGTTGAAGACCTTGATGACCTTTTGGCCCGAGACCATCTCCTCGACATATCCATCCAAGTCGCCGAGCGATGCCTGCTGGGCGGCAAAAAAGCGCTTGGAGCGGATACCCGAGTAGCGCGCGTACAGCACGATGGCCGCGTCGCACACGAGCGTGATAATCGTGAGCTGCCAGTTGAGGATGATGAGCATGGCCGTGGTGCCGATCACCTGAATGCTCGCCTGAATCACGTTGGCAAAGCTGTTGTTGAGCGCCTCGGAGACGGTGTCGACGTCGTTGGTGAAAAAGCTCATGATGTCGCCCAAGCGCGTACTGTCGAAATAGCTGAGCGGCAGCGTCTGAATGTGCGCGAACAGGTCGCGACGGATGTCGGACACCACGCGTTGGGCCGCGCGCACCATGATCTGCGAGTAGCCTAGGGCCGAGAGCACGCCCGCGGCGTAGATGATCGCCGTTACGATGACCTGCTTGGTGAGCAGCTCCTCACCGCCCGTGGCCAGGCCGTTGACGATGGGGCGCACCATGTAGGTGCCGGCGAGGCTCGCGATGGCCGCGACGGAGGCAAGCATACCCACCGCCAGCAGCGAGAACTTGGCATGGCCCATGTAAGAGAGCAAACGGCGCACAGTGCGCTTGAGGTCGGCCGGGCGCGCTTGGGCTGCGGTCTTAGGCATGGCGCTCGCCCCCTTCCAAGGGTAATCTGCTGGGGACGGAGGAAAACGGATTATTCGCGCAGCCATCGTCGCTGCCGTCGCCGGCGTCTACGTTCCCCGCAAACTCCATCTGCGAGGCGTAAATCTCCTGGTAGATGTTGTCGCCCGCTAGCAGTTCCTCGTGCGTGCCCACGCCGTGGACACGACCGTCGTCCAGCACCACAATGCGATCGGCATCCATAACGCTCGCGATGCGCTGGGCGATGATGAGCACGGTCGTATCGGGGATCCGAGCGATGTGCTCGCGAATCTTAGCGTCGGTCGCCATATCGACCGCGCTGGTGGAGTCATCAAAAATGAGCACGCGCGGATGCTTGAGCAGCGTGCGCGCGATGCACAGACGTTGCTTCTGACCACCCGAGACACCGGCGCCGCCTTGGCCCAACTCGCCGTCCAGCCCGCCGATGCGATCAAGGAACTCGTCCACGCACGCTGCGCGGCAAGCCGCGAGGAGCTCATCGTCCGACGCCTGCGGATTGCCCCACTGCAGGTTCTCGCGCACGGTGCCCGTGAACAACACGTTCTTTTGCAGCACAATGCCCACGGCGTCGCGCAAGGCGACCAGGTCGTAGTCGCGCACGTCGTGTCCGCCCACAAGTACGACGCCCTCGGTGGCGTCGTACAGACGCGCAATCAGCTGCACAATCGAGCTCTTACCCGAGCCCGTGCCGCCGAGGATGCCCACCGTCGAGCCGCTCTCGACGCGAAGGTCGATATGCTCGAGCACATCCTCGGCTGCATCCGCGCGGTATTTAAAGGAAACGTCGCGAAACTCGACACTGCCGTCCGCTGGCGCCGCAGTCGCGAGGTCTCCCGCAGGGTTGGCGATAAAGGGCTCCTCATCGAGCACCCCTGCGATACGGCCCACACTCGTGAGAGCGCGCGTGAGCAGCAAAAACACGTTGGAAATCATCATGAGCGAGTTCATGATCAGCAGCACGTAGCTCATAAAGCCCGTGAGAGAGCCCACGCCCAGCTTGCCGGCGAGAATCATGCGGCCGCCAATCCACAGGATGGAGAGCGCAGCCACGTACATCGACAGCTGAAACACCGGCAGGTTGAGCACGGCGGTGCCGAAGGTCTTGGTCGCCGTGCCGGCGAGCTCGGTATTGACGGTGTCAAACTTGTCGCACTCGTGCTCGGCGCGCACGTAAGCCTTCACGGCGCGCACGGCGGTAAGGTCCTCTTGCACCACGCCGTTAAGGTGGTCCATCGAGGTCTGGAGTTGGCGGTAGAGCGGACTGACGCGATAGGTGATGACACCCA
Organism: uncultured Collinsella sp.; assembly: GCA_902475425.1. GTDB lineage: Bacteria > Actinomycetota > Coriobacteriia > Coriobacteriales > Coriobacteriaceae > Collinsella. The sequence continues at coordinate 61,305 of CABRZJ010000001.1, read as the reverse complement.
GCACGATTGCCAGCACGGGCAAGATGATCGCAAAGACGGTGGCGAGCGGGCGCGACAGCATCAGCGCGTAGATAAGGCCGACGATAAGCGTCACCGGGCCGCGCACCATAGGGCGAAAGCCGTTGCTCACAGCATTTTGGATAACGGTGATGTCCGTGGTCATGCGAGTGACGAGCGAGCTGGCGTCGTAGTTGTCCAGATTGCCAAAAGCGAGCGTCTGGATCTTGCGATACTCGGCCTCGCGCAGGTTAGCGCCCAGCCCCGAGGCGACGCGAGCAGACGTGCGTGCATAGCCCAAGCCAAGTACCAGCGAAAATGCGGCGCATACCAACATATACGTACCCTGCAACAGCATGTAGTTGATGTCGCCCGCGGGCACGCCCACATCGATGATATTTGCCATGATGACCGGGATAAACAGCTCGAGCGCCGTCTCAGCAGTCACAAAGAACACGCCGAGTATGGCATCGCGGCGGTATGCCCCCAGATAGGAAAACAGAATCTTGAGATTGCGCACGCAGGTTCATCCCCCATCAAACGTTGTTCGCAAACCCACGTATTATGGCGCGCCGTGCGGCGGTGTCAAGTGTTCCGAAATCGATTTCTGCAAGGCTAGTGCAGGCGCCATGCTCACAGGGCGCACGTCCGTATTCAATTAGAAATGAACGCGAGCGTGACTTTTTCGCCCCACCGCCAACACAAACCTTGACTCTACAATCGTTGTAAGGTTTTCACTACACTGGTATGTAAACGACCCAAGCCAGAAAGTGCCCCGCCCATGGAACACGACCTCACACACGGCAATGTCCTCAAGACCATCGCGGTCTTTGCCCTGCCCTATATGCTCTCGTACTTTTTGCAGATGCTCTACGGCATGGCCGATCTGTACATGATGGGGCAGTTCAGCGGCGCCGCCGGCATCACCGCCGTGGGCAATGGCGCGCAGACGCTCTATATCATTACCGTGACGCTTGTGGGCCTGGCCATGGGAACGACGGTTATCGTCGGCCACGCCGTGGGCTCGCGTCGCTTCGACCGTGCCGAGACCGCCATCGGCAACACCATCACGCTCTTTATGGGTGTCTCGGTGGTGCTGGCCGTTGTCCTGCTTGCGCTGTGCCCGCAGGTTGTGGCGCTCATTGGCACGCCGGCCGAGGCGGTCGAAGGAACCGCCGCCTACCTGCGTATCTGCTTTGTCGGCATTCCCTTTATCGCCGCGTACAACATTCTTTCGGCCATCTTTCGCGGGCTGGGAGATTCGCGCTCGCCCATGTACGTGATCGGCGTGGCATGCATCATCAACATCGCGCTCGACTTTCTATTTATCGGCCACATGGGACTCGGCCCCGTGGGTGCGGCGCTCGGCACGGTAACCGCCCAGACGGCAAGCGTTGCCCTCGCGCTCGTGTGGCTCAAGAGCCGTCGCACGAACATCCACGTTAAGCGTAGCGACCTGCGCCCCCAGCCCGAAGTGCTCGGTAGCATCCTTAAGATCGGCGTGCCCGTGGCCGTGCAGGACGGCTGCATCCAGGTGGCGTTTATGTTCATCACCGTCATTGCCAACCACCGAGGGCTCGTCGACGCTGCCGCCGTGGGCCTGGTCGAAAAGATGATCAGCTTTTTGTTCATTGTGCCGAGTTCCATGGGTGCCACCGTCAGCGCGCTCACGGCGCAAAACGCCGGTGCAGGAAAGGGCGGTCGTGCGCGTCAGGTACTCAAGGATGCCATGACGATCTCGGTGGTGTACGGCTGTCTGATCACGATGCTGATGTGGCTGGTGGCGCCGGCGTTTATCGGCTTTTTTGCCAAGGACCCCGCGGTGGTCGCGGCCGGTACCGGCTATATGCACAGTTATATTTTCGACGCAATCTTTGCCGGCATCCACATTTGCTTTAGCGGCTTTTTCGCTGCATACGGCAAGAGCTACATCGGCTTTGCGCACAACGTGCTGGCCGTGGCGCTCATTCGCGTACCCGGCGCGTGGCTGCTGTCGAACGCCTATTCCGACACGCTGTTTCCCATGGGCATCGCTTCGCCGTGCGGATCGATTTTGTCGGCAGTCATCTGTGTTGTCGCGTTTACCGTGCTTAACCGGCGCGGAGCTTTTGACAAGTTGGTAGCGTAGCGGATCGTTTGTGTCATACGACGGCCGCGCCGCACGACCTCGGCGCCCCTTCCCCGCCCATTGAAAGGAGCAGTCCCATGACCGACTCGCCAACCGAACATACCGAAGGCCTGCTCCGTATTGGCGAGGTGGCGCGCCTGTTTAACCTGAGCGTGGGCACGCTGCGCCATTACGAGCAGATGGGCTTGCTGGACCCGGCGCACATCGATCCGGCGAGTGGATACCGCTACTACGGATCGCGGCAGCTCTCCACCCTCAACACCATCAGTCACCTGCGTGTTCTCGACCTGCCGCTAGCGCAGATCCGTGAGTTTGTGACCACGCGCGATGTAGACCTCATGCAGCGGCAGCTGGCTCAGCAGCAGGAGCTCATCGAGCGCAAGCGCCGCGAGTTGGAGCGCGTGTCGCGCAAGATCGATAACCGGCTTGCTCTACTGCATGATGCCTTGAACACCGAGCTCGATACCATTTGCACAATCGATGCGCCCGAGCTTCGCTGCGCCGTGTTGCGCGAACGCGTCAACCCTACCGACGCCTATGCGTTGGAGTGGCAAATTCGTCAACTGCAGAAGGGCCAGCATGAGACCTTTGTCTTCCTGGGCAACTTGGGCATTGGGATTAGCGCCGAGCGCCTTGACGCCGGTGACTTTGACGGCTACGACGAGGTCTTCCTGCTGCTCGATGACACCGATGAGTACTTGGGCGACGTCGAGGTACGCCCCGCCGCACGCTGTTTGACCATTAGCTTCCGCGGCACGCACGGGCAGGCGGGCTCGCGCTATGAGCAGCTACTCGGCTATATGCACGAACACAACCTGGCACCCGCCGGGCCCTCGCGCGAGATCGCCCTCATCGACGACATCATCAGCGACGACCCCACAACCTACGTGACACAGATCACGGTGCCCGTTACTGTGCTCGATTAAGAACCTCCCGGACAGGCATGCAGTGCAGCTCAACTAACGAGCGTCAGCTACAGGAGAACCGCCATGTCGAGGACAATCCCCGATATGGCGGTTTTACTCCTCCGGAATCGGAAACGCACGGATGAACTCTGCAGGCGAGAAGGTCTTGATGGTCGAGCGCACAAAAGCGGCGCGGTCACGCGTGATGATAAAGTCCACGCCGGCACGCTCGGCCATCGCACGGATACAGCCGTCCTCAAAGTCCGGCTCATCGGAATAGGCGGAGGTAAAACAAGCTTCTTGGTCGAGAGGCTCTACCGAGTAGCTCTTAAGACAGTCGCGCACTACCTCGCGGGCGCGCGCCTCGCCTGCCTGTTTAGTGAGAATGTAGTACGCGTCCTTGAGAGAGCAGGCCGAAACAACACCCTCGATAAGTCCCACGTCAACGAGCCCCTTGGTCGTTTGCGCCGCCCCATGCTCCGGCCGGCCCGGCAGCACGCAATCGAGCAGAAAATTGGTATCGAGAAATGCCCTCATAGGTAGCGCTCCCTCGCGACGCGCTTTTCATCTTCAACCGTCATCGTATCGAGCGGCGTTCCCTTTGGCATGTTAGCCACGATATCGAGATACTCCTGGTAGTCCTCATTCTCCGCGAGCATCTCACGGATCTCCTTCCAGGTGATCTTGGGATGCCACATCGTACCCACGTCGCGCTTGGGCTTGCCCGTGCCGCACGTCGGTTTTGCGCCCCCACGCTCCTGGGCAGCGTCATATTCCACCGTAACTGGACCTTCATAGTCGAGCGGCACGATCTTGAACAACGGCTTGCTCCGCTTGAAGACCACAACCTCCTCGCCCTCATTGGCAACCTTTTCGGCCACCTGCGTAAGGTTTTGGCGCAGTTCCGAAAACGCGACGGTAACCATAACTGCTCCTCTCAACATATATCTTCACTGCTAAGTATACACGTTAATATTAATGTTAAAGTGTATAAAACTCATCACAATGGGGCAGCCCCGTTGTGAGACCTCACTGCGGGGCCCCTTTGCTTTGAATGAATCTTCTATCGCTCCGGAACGACACCGCTCCGCAGGGTCACCCTCAGCAACCTACATGACGCAGATCATGCTGCCCGCCACCACGCCCAAATAAAAACCTCCCGGAAAGTATCAACCTTTCCGGGAGGTTTTCTAATTTGGTTATCGATGTACTAAGCCTGGGGCACCTCACCAGTCGCCAAGATCTGCTCGAGTGCGTCCTCATCCAGCACGGGCACACCCAGCTGCTCAGCCTTGGTGAGCTTGGAGCCCGCTTTGGGGCCGGCGACCAGATAGCTCGTCTTCTTTGACACGCTGCCCGAAACCTTAGCGCCGAGTACCTTGAGCGCCGCGCCAGCCTCGTCGCGGGTGCGGTTGACGAGCGTGCCGGTGAGCACGAAGGTCAGACCCGCAAGCGGCTGCGCGTCGGCGAGCTCGCCCACCACGCCAGCGTCGGCTGCGGCTTGCGCGTGCGCGGCGCCCAGGTCGACCTCGAGCGACAGGCCCGCCTGACGCAGGCGCTCCAGCACGGCAAGGTTCTCGGGCACGGCCAGGAACTGCTTAACGCTCGCCGCAATCTTGGGACCGATGCCCTCGCATTCGGCGATGTCCTCTTCGCTCGCCAAGATAAGCTTGTCAATCGACAGGAATCGCTCGGCGATGACCTCGCCCACGCTCTTGCCCACATGGCGGATACCCAGGGCAAACAGCACGCGACCGAGCGGCTGGCTCTTGGACTTGTTGAGCTCGGCGATGATTTTCTCGGCCGTCTTGAGGCCCACCGGAATGGGGTCGCCCTTCTTGACGCCCTTTTTGCTGTTGGAGCTGGCATAGGTGCGCCCCGTGTCCAGGCCTGCGATGTCGTCGACCGTGAGCTGGTAGAAGTCTGCGACATCGTGGATCAGGCCGGCGGCGATCATCTTGTCGACGATCTCGTCGCCTAGGCCGTCGACGTCCATGCAGCCGCGGCTCACCCAGTGGAGCAGACGCTCCTTGAGCTGCGCGGGGCAGTCGATGGAGACGCAGCGGTAAGCGACCTCGCCATCCTCGTGGACCACAGGGCTGCCGCACACGGGGCAGACCTCGGGCATCTGCCAGTCAACGCTGTCGGCCGGGCGCTTATCGAGCACCGGGCCCACGACCTCGGGGATCACGTCGCCTGCCTTGTGCACGATGATAGTGTCACCCTCGCGCACGTTTTTGCGGCGAATCTCGTCGATGTTATGCAGCGTGGCGCGCGCGATGGTGGAGCCGGCGACCGTCACCGGGTCGAACTCGGCGACCGGCGTGAGCACACCGGTGCGACCCACCTGGATGCGTATCTCGCGCAGGACGGTCTGCTTTTCCTCGGGCGGGAACTTAAAGGCGATGGCCCAGCGCGGCGCGCGGGCGGTAAAGCCCAAGTCGAGCTGCTGTTGGAAGCTATCGACCTTTACAACCACGCCGTCGATGTCGTAGTCCAGGTCACCGCGATGCTCGAGCGCCTGGGCACAGAACTCGTGGACATCGGCCGGCGTGGCGCAACGAGCCACGTTGGGGTTGACGCTAAAGCCGGCGCTACGCAGCCAGTCCAGAAACTCGCGCTGGCTGTGGACGTGCAACGGATCGGTATCGGCAATGGCATAGATAAAGGTGGCCAGGTCACGGCGTGCCGTGACCTTGGGATCCTTTTGGCGCAGGCTGCCGGCGGCGGCGTTGCGCGGGTTGGCGAAGGGGTCGCGACCCTCGGCATCGGCCTCGTCGTTCAGACGAACAAAGCTGCCCTTGGGCATATAGACCTCGCCGCGTACTTCGATGGTGCGCTCGCGATCGGCGGCCATGTGGGCGAGCGCCGGCTCGGACAGATGCATGGGCACATCCTTGATAGTGCGCACGTTGAGCGATACGTCCTCGCCCGTGGTGCCGTCGCCGCGCGTGGCGGCGCGCACAAAGGTGCCGTTTTGGTAGGTAAGCGCCACGCCCAGACCGTCGATCTTAAGCTCGCAGGTATAAGTGACGCTACCGGCACCAAGCGCATCCTCAGTGCGCTGGAGCCACGCGTCGAGTTCGTCCAAATCCATGGCATCGTCCATAGAATACATGCGTGCCATGTGCGTGACCGGCGTAAACTGCTCACTCACGTAGCCGCCCACGCGCTGGGTATAGCTGTCGGGCGTTACCAGATCGGGGTAGGTGGCCTCGATCTCCTGCAGCTCAACGAGCATTTTGTCAAAGGCGGCGTCCGTGATCTCGGGCGCGTCGAGCATGTAGTAGCGATAGGCGTGATAGTCGAGCTCGTGGCGCAGCTCGGCCGCGCGCGCTGCCACCTGGGCACGGGCATCGACCGGTGCAGCGGTATCCGTGCTCGCTAGCGTTTCGGTATCGATGTCCACGCCGTCACCAAACAGGCTCGATTGCTCCATAGCGGCACTCCTTCGCTCGATTTCAAACGGATACAAGAGTACCACCGGTCACCATGGGGCCGAATAACCCTTTCGAACCGCACCGAATCGGCAGCCGCCAGACTGGGGTGGACAGTTAGTTCAGATACGTATAAATCCTAGAGCTGGATCAGGCACGAACACCCCTGTTTCAACTAATTTGGGCTCCTCGAGACCATGTAAACGTCCCGCTCTCCCTTCCAAACACCCATTCGAGCCCCATCCCAATCAAAAATTGCTCAAAACGCATCCCAAGCTGCCCCAGATTTATACGTATCTGAACTAACTGTCCAGACCATTCCGAACCAGGCCTCTTGTCAGCCCCAAGTGATCCATTTTCCTCCGTCCCCAACGGATCAATAAGAAAAGAGGGGACTGCCCCACGTTGATGGGACAGCCCCCTCTGGCCTCGATATACGCGATACGGCTCGCTAGTAGCCCTGACCGTAGCCTTGACCCTGGCCCTGCTGGCCTAGCAGCTCCTCCAGGTACTGGCGCAGCTGCTCGTCGGTAATACCGCCGTTGCCGGTGTCGGTCGCGCTGTCGTCCTGCTGCTGGTTCTGCAACTCTTCATCGGAGCCCAGCTCGACGGTGACCTTCTTCTCTTCCTTGCCGCGCATGAGCGTGATTTCGACTTTCTCGCCCACCTCGTGGCTGCGCAGCGCAATGATCAGGCCATCGGCGCTCGTAATCTCATCGTCGTCCAGCTTGGTAATGACATCGCCCTCTTGGATGCCAGCCTTGGCGGCAGGACCATCCTCAACGACGCTCGCCACATACGCGCCGCTATCGGTGCTCAGCTTGTTGGTGCGGGCGTTGAGCGCGTTGACGCTCGAAAGCGTGGCGCCCATGTACGGATGCACCGGCGTCTTGCCGTCGATGATCTGGTCGGCAATGTTCTTGGCATAGTTGACCGGAATGGCAAAACCCACGCCCGAGCTGGAGCCCGAATAGCTCTCGATGAGCGAGTTGATACCCACGAGCTCGCCATTGTCGTTGACGAGCGCGCCGCCGGAGTTGCCCGGGTTGATGGCGGCATCGGTCTGAATCATGTTGGCATAGATGGTGTTACCGCTGGTAGAGCTCATGGCCGTGGAACGATAGAGCGCCGACACGATACCCGTGGAGACAGACTGCTCGTTGCCGAACGGCGAGCCGATCGCCATAACCCACTCGCCAACGTTGAGCTTGGAGGAGTCGCCAATTTCGATCGGCGTAAGCTTGGAGGCGTCGGCGTCCTTGAGCTTGATGACGGCCAGGTCGCTCGAGGCGTCGTTGCCCACGAACTCGGCCTCGTAGGTGGTGCCGTCGTCCATGGTAACCACGTACTGGTCATAGCCATCGACCACGTGGTTGTTGGTGAGGATGTGGCCCTCGGTATCGAGCACCACGCCCGAGCCGACGCTGCCCGAGCTGTCCGACTCGTCGGCAGACTGCGAAAGCGAGCCATTCTGGCTACCGCTCGAAGTGGCGGTGATGGAAACGACGGAGGGCAACGCCTTGGCAGAGACGGCCTCGGCCAGCGTGGTATCCTCGGAGTCGATGGTGATCTTTTGCGCCGATGAACCCGAAGCACCCGCCGTCACGGCGTTCCTGCCGCCGCCGATATCGAGCGTGCCGCTCATAATGAGCGCGATGACCAGCAGGGCGCCACAGGCACAGCCGGCAAGCGCCGTAATAAAGATCGGCAGTTTTTTGGTCTTGGTCTTGACCACCGTGTGCTTGTTTACAACCTGCTGGCCGCCCAGCGGCTTGCCGGTCTGCGTGTCGTAGGCTTGCACGTAGGGAATGTTGCCGTCGGCAGGCGTCGACTCCACCTGTACGCGCGGCTGCTGCTGAGTATCGCCGGCATTGCCCGGATCCTGGGGGAGCTGGGAATCGTTCTCGCTCATAGCTGCAATCCTTTCGTCAAATAACCAAAGGCCCGCCAAACATGTGGCGGGCCATCATTGTTCACGTTGAGTTGTACCCCAATATGCGGGCGAACGTGTATGAGAACGCAATCTTTTAGGAAGGCTTAAGTTCTGCTGCAAACTCGAGAGGAATCCACGCATGCGGCAAAACCACCACAAAGTTGCCTGTCCCCTTTGCGGTGAAAAGCTAGTCCTTAAACAGATAACCCACGCCGCGGACGGTGGTGATATGAGCCGCGATCTGCGGACCCACCTTGGAGCGGATGCGTCGGATGTGCACGTCGACGGTGCGCGTGCCGCCGCAGTACTCAAAGCCCCACACGCGGTGCAGCAGCACCTCGCGGCTGTAGGCGCGGTTGGGGTGCGTCGCCAAAAAGCTCAACAGCGAGTACTCCATCAGCGTCAGATCGATGGGTTCATCATCGAGCGTCACCTGGTAGGTGGCCAGGTTGATCTCGAGGTTGTCGATGTTGAGCACATCGTCGGCGGCGACGGTCTCCTCCTCGCCCATCAGGCGCTGTGCGCGAGCCTTGAGCTCGTTGGGCGTCGCCGTGGGGCATACAAAGTCGGCATGCGCGTGATTCGGCAGGCGCAGGGTGCCGAGCGCCTCGTCGTCGACAATCACCAACATGGGGACGCCGCCGCGATCGTCAAGCCACTTGGCAATCTGATCGATGCGGTCGCTGCGGATGCCGTCGGAATCGAGGATCAGCAGGTCAAAGTCGTGCGCCGCAGTCGGCGAATCGGGGGTAGCCAGGCTCACCTCGACACCCAGGGTGGTCGTCAAGCTGCGGGCAAACTCGTGGAAGCGCGTCGTGCGCGCCATGAACAGGGCACTCTTTTCGGACATATCGGCCTCCAAGGAAATGAGCTCAATCGTACTGGAACAAGCCAGCGTGATTAGGAGTTCGCCAGGTAGTGCTTGATCTCCCACTCGGTGATCGTGGACTCAAACTTATGCCATTCGTCGCGCTTCTTTTTGAGGAAGAAGCTGTGGATGTGCTCGCCGAGGGCATCCTTCATAAACTGCGAGTCCTCAAACACGTCGAGCGCCTCTTTGAGCGAGCGCGGCAGCGGCGTATAGCCGGCCTCAACCATCTGACGGTCGGTAAGCTTGAGTGTCTCGGCCGTGGCCTCGGGCGGGAGCTCCAGCTTGCGCTCGATGCCGTCCAGACCAGCCGCCAGCGTGACGGCGTTGACCAGGTACGGGTTGGCCATGGGATCGGGACTGCGCAGCTCGATGCGCGTGGACAGCTGCTTGCCGGGCTTGTAGACCGGAATGCGGACCATACTCGCGCGGTTGCGCAGGCCCCACGTGGCGTACTGCGGCACGGAGTCGCCGCCCGTGGTAATGCGCTTGTACGAGTTGACCGTGGGGTTGGTGATGGCGCTGATCTCGCGCGCGTGCGCCAGGATGCCGGCCATGTAGTGCTTGGCGATATCGGAGAGGTGGTACTTCTCGTCGTCCTCGCCCCAAAAGACGTTGTTGCCGTCGTGGTCGAATAGCGACTGGCACAGGAACATAGCGCTGCCGTCCTCGCCCGCCAACGGCTTGGGCATAAAGGAGGCGTGGCAACCGCTCTCGTAAGCCTGCTGCTTAATGATGAGCTTGGCCGTAGTGATGGCGTCGGACATGCTCAGGGCCTCGGCGTGGCGCAGGCTCATGCCATGCTGCGAGCGGCCGGCGGCGTGGAAGGTGTACTCCACGGGCACGGACATCTTCTCGAGCGTGAGGACCGTGTTGCGGCGCAGGTCGCGAGCGGCATCGCTCACCGAAAGATCGAAGTAGCCCACGTTGTCGAGCGGCTCGGGGGTGTGTTCGTCGGGGAAGTAGTAATACTCCAGCTCAGCGCCCACGTTGAGCAGATAGCCGGCCTTCTCGGCCCTGTAGAACATGCGGCGCAGGGCATCGCGCGGGTCGCCGGCAAACGGCTTGCGATCGGGAGTGCACACGTCGCAGAACACGCGGGCGACGCCGTTATGGCTCGGGCGCCACGGCAGAATCTGGAAGGTCGAAGCATCGGGAAACGCCAGCATGTCGGCTTCCTCGGGCGTGGCAAAGCCCTCGATGGCGGAGCCGTCAAAGCCAATACCCTCCTCAAAAGCGACCTCGAGGTCCTCGGGGCTAATGGCAAAGTTCTTGAGGCGGCCGAGAATGTCGACAAACCACAGACGCACAAAGCGGATGTCACGCTGCTCTACGGAGCGGAGTACGTAATCGATGTTCTGCTGGTTCATGTCGCTCCCCTTTCTTTCGGGCGGGTTTCGACTGGTCTATATCGCAGATACTATCGCAGAAAAATGTTTCCGCAGGGTTAAAGCGTATCAAGCGCTCAAAAAACGTGCGCGAACAGGCCGTTGCGAACGAGCGGCTAGCGCGAAGTCGAAGCGCGGTGTTCAATGTGACCAGGAACCTCGATGCGCTTGGGGGCGAGCTTTGCGGCTTCGCCCACGGTGGTGGTAACAACGTCGATGCGCTCGGACAGACGCTCGACTACGCGCTCGGCAATGGTGAGGGTGTCTTGCGCTGCTGTGGTCACACCGCCAAAGAGCACGTGGTTCCAAGGATAATCGTCAAACGTCGCAATCTTAAGACCAGCCGGTAACGAGGGACCAAGCTGCGCCAGAGCCTCGGTCAGGCGCAGGAAGACCAGGCCGTTGACGGCAATGAGGCCGAGCTTTTTACCGGCATAGTCACGCATGGTCTCGTCCAAGCGGCCGATGCCCGTGGCGCCACCGTCGGCCAGGGTGACAACCTCGCCCGCAAGTCCGCGGCGCGACAGCTCGTCGGTAAAGGCCTCGGCGCGCTCTCGACGCACGGGGCTGTCGTCGCTTGCCTCGGTGAGCAGGCACAGGCGCTCGCTGCCAGCGGCGGCGAGCTCGTCTACCAAGCCAGCGACCAGCTCACGGTTGTTAGATGTCACCAGATCGACACCGCCGTCGGCAACGTCGCGGTCGAGCAGCACAACAGGCAGACGTCCCGCTGCCGCGGCGATCGCCTCGTCATTGCCTCCGCAGGTGTTGACGACCAGGCCGTCCACGCCGGCATCGATAAGTCTGGTGAGCGACTCCGCTTCCTTAGCGGGGTCGTTGCCGCTAATGGCCGTCATGAGCGAGCAGCCGCGCGCCGCGGCGCTGGCGGAAAGGCCCTCGAGCATGGCGCTCGAGAACGGGTTGGCGATGTCAGCCAGAATCACACCGATGAGGTTCGTACGCGAGCTGCGCAGATTGCGCGCGGCGGCACGTGGGCGATAGCCGGTGCGCTCGATAACTGCCGCGATGCGAGCACGGGTCTCCTCGGTCATTTGCCCGGGGCGGTTGTTGAGGTAGCGCGAGACCGTGGCCGGACTCACGCCCGCCTCGGCGGCAATGTCCTTGATTCTCATCTGCGCCATAACGCACCCCGTTTCCCAATTGTCGGCGATCTGAGCCATTTTAGGCATTTTTTTAAAAATCTCGGTTGCAAAACGCTGTAGGTGAGTATACTACAACTCGAAACGAAACCGATTTCGTAAACCGATTTCGGCGAGCGTTGGCACGCAGGTGCAAAGACGCACCCTACCGTCTTGGCACCTGCGTGCCAACGCCATATCAAAGGTGTACGCACGAGTAAAAGGAGCTGCGCGACCATGGGTAAAACGGTTCTTACCTTCGGCGAGATCATGATGAGACTCTCACCCAAAGACCACCTGCGTATTGAGCAGGCAACCGAGTTTGACGTCCGCTACGGCGGCGCCGAGGCCAACACTGCGCTTTCCCTGGCCTACCAGGGCGACAAGGCCGCTTACGTCTCCGTTGTCCCGGCCAACCGTCTGGGCGAGTGCGCCCTGCGTTCGCTGAAGGCCTACGGCGTCGACACCACGCGCGTCGTGCGTCAGGGCGACCGTCTTGGCTCCTATGTGTTTGAGGTCGGCGCCTCGCAGCGCGGTAACGGTTGCGTCTACGACCGCAAGTACTCTGCCATCAACATGGCCAAGCGCGACGTCTTTAACTGGGACGAGATCCTCAAGGGCATCGATGTCTTCTATTTCTCCGGCGTGACCCCCGCCGTCTCCGATGAGATGGCTGCCGCCTGCAAGGATGCCCTCACCGTCTGCCGCGCCAAGGGCATCACCACCGTGTGCGACGTGAACTATCGCGGCAAGATGTGGTCGCCCGAGAAATCGCAGGCCACCATGAAGGAACTCCTGCCGCTCGTCGACATCTGCATCGCCAACGACGAGGATGCGCCTGCCGGCCTCGGCATGACCTGCGTCTCCGGTTCCCTTGCCCACGGCATCGAGGAGCGCGACACCTACGTCGAGATGGCCCGCCAGATCTGCGCCGAGTACGGCTGCAAGAAGGTCGCCTCGGTCGTCCGCAACATCTCCTGCGTCGAGCGCTCCATCTGGATGGGCATGCTCTTTGACGCCGAGAGTGGCGAGCACTGGTTCTCCCCTGCTCACGACGTACACGTGCTCGAGGGCGTTGCCGCCGGCGACGCTTTCAACGCCGGCCTCGTCCATGCCCTCATCAACGACTTTGACCCGCAGGACGCCGTCAACTATGCGATTGCAGCCTCGATCCTCAAGCTCACCATCAAGGGCGATTCCAACTTGGTGACCGCAGGCGAGATCGCAGCCGTGGCATCCGCCGCCGACGGTGGCACCCGCGTCGCGCGCTAGTCCGTCTCCATTCCGCGGGCCGCAGCTTTCCAATCCCATACCCCTGCGGCCCGCTCCCCGATTCCTCCGGTCGGGCAAAACCACCAGTCCCATTCCGGTTTTGTCTGGCATTCCCTACATGACTGGTCGAGCAGCCGGTTTTGGAATTGCTTGAACCCCAAGCAGTGCCTCCGATAACCAATCCAAAATCGGCTCCTGACCAGCACATTTGGTAATCACGCGCCCATGCGCGCCACACATCGAAAGGAACATCATGTTCGATCAGTTCTACACCACGCTTGAGTCCCTGGGCATCGTGCCGGTCGTTGTGCTCGACAAGGTCGAGGACGCCGCCCCGCTCGCCCACGCTCTTATGGCAGCTGGCATGAAGTCCGCCGAGGTCACCTTCCGCACCGCCTGCGCCGCCGAGTGCATCGCCGCTATGGCCGAGGCCGAGCCCGAGATGTGCGTTGGCGCCGGCACTGTCCTGACCGTCGAGCAGGTTGAGCAGGCCCGCGCCGCCGGTGCCAAGTTCATCGTCTCCCCGGGTTACAACGAGGACGTCGTGAAGCATTGCATCGACATCGAGCTGCCCGTCCTTCCCGGCACCGTGACCCCCTCCGAGGTCACCGCAGCCGAGAACCTGGGCCTCAAGGTCACCAAGTTCTTCCCCGCGTCCCAGTATGGCGGCCTGAACACCATCAAGGCCCTCGCCGCTCCGTTTGTCGGTCACCGCTTTATGCCTACCGGCGGCGTGAGCACCGCCAACGTCGAGGAGTACTTGAGCTCCTCCGCCATCATCGCCTGCGGTGGCACCTGGATGGTCAAGCCGGCCCTGTTTGCCGACGGCGACTTCTCCAAGGTCGAGCAGATCGCCCGCGAGGCCATGGACGTCGTCAAGAAGGTCCGCGGCTAGGTTTAGCTCTCTATCGTGAAAGGGGGCGTGCCCTAGACCTCGCCCCCTTTCTTTTAAAGCGGCTCGGAAGCGCGCCGTTTCCGTCACGAACAAGAACCAAAACCGTCTTGTATGCTGATAGAACGTGACGGAAGCGACACGCCCCCGAGCCGCTTTTCCTACTCGGCTGGTAGGCGCGCCCAGCTGAGCCACTTCGACAAAAGCCGAGCCACCAAAACAGCTGCGGCGCCGTCTGGAGGAATGGACCTTTGCTTCCGGTCTTTTCCTCCAAGCGGCACCGCATCTTTGTGCCCCGGTCACACCCCAACGCAGTTGCGGTGAAATAGGGACTGTTTGCGCCACCTAGGTCACAAAACAGTCCCTATTTCACCGCGACTTATATGGGGATTGATTAGATGAACGAGTCTTTGGACAGCTCAAAATAGTCGGGATGCAAGGCGATAACCGGACCTTGCTCTTCGGGCATCAGGTGCAGGTGCGTCTCTGCCAGATAGCTCGCCGCGTCGGTATCGCCCCTCTTAATGGCCTCGAGAATCCGGCGATGCTGCCGACGAATCGGCTCCCAATCCAAATCCTGCGACACCATACGCAACCAGTTATATCGCTCAAAATGCGTGTTGATGCTCTTCATCCAACCCCACAACATGTGACGACCGGCAATCTCAAAACATGTCTCATGGAACAGGTTATCCAGGTCAAAGAAACGGCGCGTTTCGCCATGGTCGAGCGACTCGGACTCGGTAAGAATCTGCTCAAGCCGCTGCTTTTGCTCGGGCGAGGCGGCCGAACAGCATTTAATTAGCACGCTTCTCTCGAGCTTCTCGCGCAAAAAGCAGGCGTTTTCGGCGCGTTCCATGCTGATCTTAGAGACGTAGGTGCCGCTTTTGGGACGCGTTTCCACCAGCTCCTGCTCACGCAAGCGCACAAAGGATTCGCGAATGGGCGTGCGCCCGATTCCCGTCTCCTTTTCCAGACCAATCGCCGAAAGACGCGTGCCGGGCCTGAGCTCGACATAGATGATCTTGGAGCGCAATGCGTTGTACGCCTGGTCTTGCAGGCTCTGATAATGCTGGTGCTGTTCCATAAAGCCCTCGGATGAAGCTCACGGTTTGTCGAATTTCACCATGCAATACTATCGCATCCCCCGCCCCATCATAAGTTGCGGTGGAATAGTTCCTGTTCAAGGCCTTCAGCAGCAAAAACAGGAACTATTCCACCGCAACTACAGCCAACGAGTTGTTGCGATTAGGTGAACGTTCACCTTTTTATTGTTTTTCTCTTCGCAAATAAAATCCCGTGCGTATACTTAGGCTCAAACGAAACCGATTTCGTTGAGCGTGGGCAATAGGGTGTTAAGACACACCCTACCATCTTGGCATCTTATCGCCCACGCAATGCCATTTGCTTTCTTCCCGTCTCGTTGGACCTTTAGTCCCATTCCGGCACAGCGAGACACTTCCTAGACGACTGACCGTGGGGCCGGCTTTTCTGCTTTTGCAGCAGTGCCTCCGATAACCCTCTTTTGCCGGCCCTGGTCAGCTTTTTCACACAACCGAAAGGACGGGTAGCAACATGCGACCGCTCATTATCATGCATGGCGAGAACATCGACTGGTGCCATACCGTCATTAGAATGCTGATGTATCTTGTGGGCGTTGCAGTACTGGCACTCGGTATGAGTCTCCAGACGGCATCCGGCCTGGGCGTCGCCGCGCTCACGTGCTTTGCCACAACCCTATCCATGCTCACTGGCAAGACGCTCGGCTTTTGGATCACCGCAACCTACGTCGCCTACATCGTGGCGCAATTAGCCATCTTGCGAAGCGAGTTCCAGCCGCGCATCCTGCTCGAGTTGTTCTTCTCAACGCTGATTGGCGGCTTGACCGACCTCTTCATGGCGGTCAACCCACTGCATCCCACGGCACTCCCCACACAGATTGCGACCATGCTGCTCTCCCTCGCTGTCACCGCATTTGGCGTAAGTCTCGTCGTCAACATGGGCGTTGTCCCCAACGCGCCCGACGGCTTGGTGCAAGTCATTGCCGAAAAGCTTAAACGCCGCTTTGGTGACGTAAAAGTCGTGTTTGACTGCTCACATGTCGCCGCCTCGCTCGCGTTGTCGCTGATCCTTATGTACAACCTGGGCGGCTTTGGCGTCACGACCGCCATCTCGGCACTGTTCCTGGGCCATGTCATCAACGTCGCCAACAAGCTGTTCGCCCAGCGCTTTATCCGCGCGGCATTCGGAAAATAGCACCACCGCAAAACCCGCGAGTAGCGCTTACTTTGCTATATCTTGCTATACTTTGCTATATCTTGCTATATCTTGAGCAAAGGTGGCTCACATGCAGACAAACCCTTTTAAGCCCACAGCAGGTAAAACACCTCCCACGATTATCGGCCGCGAAGATGTGCTCGAAGAATTCAATGAGGGCCTCGTCAACGGGCCTGGTGCCCCGGGGCGCCTAATGCGCATAGCCGGCGTCCGTGGAACGGGCAAGACGGTCCTCCTTGACGAGTGCTCACGTTTGGCGCAAAGCCGTGGCTGGACGGTCATAAAAGAGGTCACAACCGAGGGACTTTGCCAACGCATTCTCGACCAGCTGCAGCCCAAATTCCAGGCCAAACACGCCAGATTTGAGCCCACCGTAGCTGGCATATCCATCGGCAGCATAGACATTGAGCGAATCGGTCCATCGCTACGCGACGCCATGAGACAGACAATATCCAAGAATGAAAATGGCCTGCTCATCACTCTCGACGAGGTTCAAGACGCAGAGCTCGATGAGGTCCGAACGCTCTCCATTGCGATTCAGCAGGTTATCGGCGAAGACCTTGATATCGCCTTTGTTTTTGCGGGGCTGCCTTCGATGATTGAAAGCATCATCAACGGAAAGACACTTACGTTTTTGCGCCGTGCCCTCCCCTTTGACCTGAAGGCTGTGGCAGTAACCGAAGTGTCGTACTCCCTCGAGGAAACCATTGAAGCGTCTGGCATGGAGTTGCAGCCAGGTATTGCCGGCCAACTTGCCGAGGCAACGCAAGGTTATCCTTTCATGATCCAACTCGTTGGATACTACGCATGGCAGTTGGCAAGACGCGCACATACACCGATTATTGGAGAAGAAGAAGCCGAGCGCGGCATTGCAACGGCACGCGAACGCTTCTGTGCCATGGTGATTGAGCCCGCGCTACAGCGCATTCCGCCCACGTGCATCGCTTATCTGCTGAGCATGGCATCTTTGGGGCAGACGAGCTCGACCAGCATGGTTGCCGATGCCCTAAACAAAACGCCTCAACAGGTGAGTTCCGTCCGCAGCCGCCTGTTAAGAGAATCGATTATCGAGGCTCCCTCGTACGGCAAGGTCTCATTTGCCATCCCCTACATGCGCGACTACCTCTACGAGCACAAAGCCGAACTGGAAGTTGAACTGTAGAAACGGCAACTGCCCTGCAAGACGAAAACCGTTTTCGTACGGATTAAAGCAGACGTAAACGATTTTCGTCTTGATTTGCGTACGGAATTAAGACGTAAATTGCGCTTTCGTACGCTTATTACCAGACGCAAATTGTTTTCGTCCGGCCATGCGTCCCCAATCTAGACGAAAAGAGCCCCGAGCTCGTATTGAACTGCATCCCAATTCTTGGACGGGCGCCGATGCCCTGATCTCTGCCATGTCGAGGTGCGAGATCAAATCCTTGGCGCGCTCGCCGGAGTGGTATGCCTTGTTCGGCGCCACCTTCCTGTAGAGCTTCTTGAGCTTCGTCTTCCCCTTGTTGCCCGGCGGCATCTCCGTCTCAGGTGGCAGCCCTAGGAAGGACAGGACGCCGGGCAGGTCGCACAGCATCACGTCCTCGATGTCGGCCTTGGCCGCCAGGTCGACGACTCTCTGCGCTGTCGGCGAGATGTTCGGGGTGCTGCTACCGCCCGCTGGTTCGGAAGCTGGCGGGCAGTAGCGGGCAGTAGCGGCAGTAGCGGTGTGGCTCGATAGGCCCGAATATCCGTAAGGAAGGTGCTCGCTCTCATATGTGCTGATATGCCTCGCCTCGCGAACCTTGGGATGCTTCCTGAGGTAATCCCTCAATTCGAGCCACTCTTTATGCTCATAACGCTTCGAAATCGTTTCCCCGTCGACAGTTTCCTTCACATAATGGTATGTTCGAACGCCTTCGAACTTGCCGAACCCGTTCTCGACGCTGAAGTTTCTGAACCAGCGCGAAAACCCATTCAGGTCCATGAAGTTGACTTGGGGATGCCTGTCTTTCGTTCGTTCGAATGAGTGGACGAGCGGAGTGCCTTTGACTTGTTCCAGGCCGAAGGCTTCCATTTCGCGGGCCTGCTCCTTTTTCCAGAATTCGAGATACGACGTCAGCGTCTCGCTTATCGAGATCCTCCGCACGCTTTTCTTGCTTTTGGGCGAGCGAACGCTTCGATCGGCCGCGAACTGCTGCTCAATGAGGATGCTTCTGTTCTCGACGGAGACATCGGACCACGTCATCCCGAGGGCTTCTGCCCTTCTCATGTCGGTGTCGAGCATGAGCATCACGCATGTGATGTGCGCGTCCGGTTCTCGATTGAGTAGGATGTCGAGTAGGCGAGCGGCGTGATGGTTCCTTCGCGGTTGTCGTGGAACTTTTTTGCGTACGAGCCGACGGTGTCCCTCGATTTTTGGACGTAGGTGCCGCTGTTGAGTTCTGCCTTGTAGGCTTCGAGTGCGGCGTCGACCTCTCGGCTTTTGGTGGTATGTATGGTCTGCCACGGCGAATAGCGGTATTTGCCCGTGACCGGATCCTTGCCGAGGCTGTGACGGTAGCGCCACGTGTATTTGTCGCGGCGTTGCTTCGTTCCTTTGCCTATGACGAGAGGTCGGTCGTTCATCGTGTTCCTTGCCTGAAGTGCCTGAGAATCGCGCTCGGTTGCGCGGAATGGCGCAAAGGGCTGGGGCGGGTGGGCATTACCCTTGGTGGTGGGCCCTGCGTGGGGTCACACCCCAAGGGTAATGCTCCGCCTGACCGCTTTCAAGCTCGTTGTGGGTCGAATTTGGGTCGAATTATTCCGCGTACTTTTCTTTCGTAAATCTATGAAAACATCAAATGACCTGGAGTTATATTGACTTCAATTTGGGTCGAAATGTCTGAATGAAACAACGTCGTAGCGACCTCATAACCCGAAGGTCGGTGGTTCAAATCCGCCCCCCCGCGACCATGAAACTTCAGGTCGGAAGCATAAAAGCTCCCGACCTTTTTCTTTGTCTAGGGGTTTCGGCATCTCTCGTTCTTTGGGTACCTCGAGGCGGGCAATCAGATAGATGCTTACGAGTATCATAGGGTCTTTTTACGTCGCGGTCGTGTCTCGTACTGGTGCGCCGCTCTTTGTGGGACGTGTCACTTTGCCATAGGTTGTCCGGCGGCGGGGCGCAGGTCGTTCCCCGTGGCGTCGCTCCTTTCGACGCTACGCTGCCTGGCTACTCGTTCCACTGGTGCTTTTTCATGTCGACGCAGCCGTTGTCTCGGAAGGCGACTCCTTCCTCCGTCAGTAGTGCTCGCTGGTCGGGGAAGTTTGGCGCGGGGCGTCCCGCGTGGTTGACGACGCGGTGGCAGGGATAATCGCCGTAGCGATCCGCCTCGCTCAGCACCGCTCCGACCAGGCGAGAGTTTTTCTCCCTGCCGATGAGGCGCGCTATCTGACCGTACGAGGCGACGCATCCCGCCGGAATCTCTGCCACGACGGAGAGAATCTCATAAACCAAATCTTCGTCCAGGACTTTTCCCATCGTATCGCTCCCGTGTTCGCTTTTGCCTTCGGGGGCGCGGCGCCGATCACCCGTGCTGCGATTTTCGCAGCTCCCCTTACCGAAGCATCGAGGGAAAGCGCGTGCGTGTCAAGGTTGTCTGGTCCAGTTGCTGGCTCGATGCCTCGAGATGTTCGCCTCAAGTGCGACCTGCCCCTATTGGAAAAGGATGCCGAAGATGTATTTGGTGATGGCGGAGCGGCGGATGACCCCCACGAGTTTGCCCTCGTCATCAACCACAGGAAGCTTCTTGAACTTCTTCTTCGCCAGCAGCGCGGCGACGCGGGCGATACTCTGCTCGGGACGGGCACACACTACCTGGCGCGTCGCGAAATCCATGACGCAGCGATCCTTCAGGTCTTCGATGCGCTGCTCAAGGCTCTGATCGTCGAAGTACAGCATGGACGCGTCGCCGCCCGTGAAGATGGTGTGAGCGCGATGCTGCGCGATGGCTCCCATGACATCGCCGTCGGAGATGAACCCGACCACCTGGTTGCGCTCATCGATTACGGGCATGCTGCTCACCTCGTTTTCGGCGAGCATGCGCACCACGTCGGAAATCGTGCAATCCTGCGTGCAGGTGAACGGCTCTTCAATCATGATGCTCGAAACGGGCGTCCCCTCGAGCTCGAGCGGGATGCGCTCGGACAGAATCTCGGACATCGCTTATGCCTCCTTCGTTTTCGGTGCGGTTTTCTTGGTGCGCACGCTGAATATGGCGCAGATAAGGGAAACGAGGCCGATTGCCGCGCACACCTTGTAAGCGACGCCCGCGCCCACGGCGGTGGCTACTTGGATGCTCGCATCGACGCCGGCCGACGCGGTGACGCTTGTCATGACCGTGACGATGAGCGCCGTGCACAAACCGCCGGCGACCTGGCGGCCGGTGTTCGCGATGGCGTTGCCGTGGGCGATCATGTCATTTTTCAAGGCATTGACACCCCATGTGTTCACCGGCATGTTCGCGAGCGACTGGCCGGCGGACTGCAGCATGCAGAACAGCGCAACCACCAAGATGGGCGTGTTTACCGTCGAAAGCGAGAGCAGGAACAGGGCGCCGGTCATGAGGGCCAGGCCGACGATCGAGATGGCACGCGGACCGAACTTGTCGAACACCACGCCGGAGATAGGGCTGATGATGATGCCCACCGCCGCGGCGGGAAGCATGGCCATGCCGGTTTCGAAGGCCGAAGCGCCAAGCGAGGTTTGCAGCAGCAACGGCAACAGCGTGTTGGTGACCAGGCATGCGGCGTTGATGAGCGTGACGATGATGGCGGCCACGCGGAACTCGCGCGTCTTGAGCGTGCCCAGTTGAAGCAGCGGGTCCTCGATTTTGCCCTGGCGTACGACAAACAGCACCAAGCACACGACACCCGCGACGATCGAGCCGAGCACCACGGGGTTGCCCCAACCCATCGACGAGGCGCTCGAGAACCCGTAGAGAAGTCCGCCGAAGGCGATGGTGGAGAGGACGACCGAGGGCAGGTCGAGCTTGGGGTTCTTCAGCTCGCCCACGTTTTTCAGCATGAACACGCCCAGCACCAGCACGAGAATTGCGAGGGGGACGATGGCGCCGATCATGGTGCGCCAGCCGTACGTGTCGATCACCGCACCGCCTACGACGGGGCCGACCGCGGGACCCGCCGACATGACGATGCCCGCCATGCCCATAGCCGTTCCTCGTTTCTCGACGGGGAACACCAGCATGGGAACCACCGAGACAAGCGGCATGAGCACGCCTGAGCCCGCCGCTTGCAACACGCGACCGATGATGAGGAACAGGAAATCAGGGGCTGCGGCGCACAGCAGCGTGCCCAGCGCGAACACCAGCGTCGCCCCGAAGAATAGCGCGCGGGTGCTGAACTTGTCGATAAGGAACGCCGAAACGGGGACCATGATGCCGCTCACCAGCGGGTATATGGACATGATCCACTGGGCAGTCGAGGCATCGATGGCGAAATCGGACATGATGACCGGCAGCGCAGGCGACATCACCGTTTGGTTCAGTAGCGCCAAGAAGGCACCCAGGACGACGACCGCGACGATGCGGATCTGGGTACCGGTAATGCGCCCATTGGCGGGCGCGACCGTACAATTATCAGACATAAGCTTCCTTCGTATCTATTCGATTCTTCGCCGAAGGCGCGCCGGCCCACGGGCGAAATAACATGCACGCGCTATGCGTGCATCAGATACGACAGGAAGAAAGCGGCTGCTCAGAGCGCACTTGGGGAACAACAGGAGAGGCCCCGTATACCAGGGGCCGCCGAATTGCGATGTATGCTTTGGTCAAATCCTTCATAGCGGGGAGGTATTCTAGCAGCCGTCTTCGCCCCTTTCAAGGGATGTAACCCAGACGTTGATTTTCTTCACCGAGGCGCCATCGTTGACGGGTGGCGTGCTTCTCTATCGCCACACCGCGGGGCGAGGGAACGCCGCGGCGAGCTTGTACATCGGCTATGTGTGCAGCTGCGAGCGTGTCGCCGGCGCGCGCTGGGCGCCAGTCCGATCCGGCCGACTCTTGCCGACGGTCGGTCGCCGTCCTCCTCCATCTCCGCCTGCTCTGTTTTTGCTCGGCTCCCTTGTCGTATCATGGACGGACGAGAATTGAGCGAAGGCGGTACGTATGAACATCCAGATATTCGGCACGAAGAAAAGCTTCGATACTAAGAAGACGCAGCGCTATTTCAAGGAACGTCGTGTGAAGTTCCAGTTCATCGACTTGAAGGAAAAGGGGATGAGCAAAGGCGAGCTCGAAAGCGTGGCGCGCGCCGTCGGCGGGATCGACGCTGTGATCGATCCAAAGGCGAAAGATGCCGACACGGTTGCGCTCGTACAGTATCTTGCTGCCGACCAGAAGTTCGAAAAGGTGCTCGATAACCAGCAGATTCTTCGTGAGCCCATCGTTCGCAACGGCCGCCAGGCAACCGTTGGCTACGAGCCTGACGTGTGGAAGGGCTGGGAATAAAGCGGCTGGGAATAAAGTGAAGCGCCCACGCCCGTGGTTTTATCCACGGACGCGGGCGCTTGCGTAAGACGTCTCTTGTCGTTTGAGTGGAGCGCCCCGGCGGCGCTGAACAACGCGCCCCGGTGACGTGGCTGAACTCGGGGCTCTTTGTGCCGCACATCTATGAGAGGAGAAATTCGATGCGTACGTGCGCTACTCCATGTAGCCACCCTGAATGGCGGAAACTGCATGCTCGGTAAAGAACTTGAGCGTGCCGGAGGTGTAACGATTAGCCTTGGGCTTCCAAGCGGCTCGGCGCTCGGCCAGGACGGCGTCGACCTCGGCCGGCTCCATCTCCTTGCCGGCGATGCCCACGATGGACAGCGAGCGCTCGGGGATGTTGATTCGGATAAGGTCGCCCTCCTCAATCAGGGCAATCGGACCGCCCACAGCGGCCTCGGGCGAAACGTGACCGATAGCCGGGCCCTTGGAGGCGCCGGAGAAGCGGCCGTCAGTGATCAGGGCAATGCTCGCGCCCAGCTCGGGGTCGCTGGCGATAGCTTCGGTGGTGTAGAACATCTCGGGCATACCGGAACCCTTGGGTCCCTCATAGCGAATGATAACGGCATCGCCGGGCTTGACCTCGTGCGTCAGGACGGCGTGAATGGCGTCCTCCTCGCAGTCGAACGGACGGGCCTTGAGCGTAGCCTGGAACATCTCGCGCGGAACGACGGTGTGCTTGACGACCGCGCCCTCGGGAGCAAGATTGCCGTGGAGGATGGCGATGGAACCGTCGGTGCCGAAGGCCTGGTCAAACGGACGGATGATGTCCTCGCGCTTGAGATTCCACTTCTCAAGGTAACGACCGCACTTCTCGTAGTAACCGTTGTTCTTGAGGTCCTCGAGGTTCTCGCCGAGAGTCTTGCCGGTGGCGGTCATAACGTCGAGGTGGAGCATCGACTTGATCTCCTCCATGATGCGCGGCACGCCGCCCGCATAGTAGAAGAACTGCGCCGGCCACTCGCCTGCGGGGCGAACGTTGAGCAGGTAGTGGGCGCCACGGTGCAGGCGATCGAAATCGTCGGCGGACATCTCGATGCCAAACTCGCGGGCGATCGCGGGAATGTGCAGCAGCGAGTTGGTGGAACCGGAGATGGCGCCGTGGACCATGATGAGATTCTCGAAGGACTCCTTGGTCACGATGTCGCGGGGGCACAGGTTGTGCTCGGAGAGCCACACGGACTGACGGCCAGCCTCGCGCGCAAACTCACGCAGATCGGAGCTGGTTGCGGGCAGCAGAGCCGTGCCGGGGAGCATAAGGCCCAGGGCCTCGGCGGTAACCTGCATGGTCGAGGCGGTACCCATAAAGGAGCAGGCGCCGCAGCTGGGGCATGCGTTGTGCTTGGCAAACTCGAGCTCCTCGCGGGAAATCTCGCCGCGCTCATAGCGGGCCGAGATGGCGCCGAGCTGCTCCAGGGTCAACAGATCGGGACCGGCATCCATGACACCGCCGGTAACGACGATGGAGGGGATGTTGATGCGGCCCATGGCCATAAGGTTCGCAGGCAGGCCCTTATCGCAGCTGGCAACAAAGACGCCGGCGTCGAACGGGGTGGCCTTGGCATGAATCTCGATCATGTTGGCGATCATGTCGCGACTGGGCAGCGAGTAGTTGATGCCGTCGTGGCCCTGGGCCTCGCCGTCGCAGATATCGGTGCAGAAGTAACGGGCACCATGACCGCCAGCCTCGGCAACGCCGGCACGGACCTCCTCGACCAACTCAAACAGGCCGGCAGAACCCGGATGCGAGTCGCCGAACGTCGACTCGATAATGACCTGCGGCTTGTCCAGATCCTCGATGGACCAGCCAGAGCCCAGACGCAGCGGGTCCATCTCGGGGCTGATGGTGCGGAACTTGCCGGAACGCGGCTGCAGCTTGGCAACCAGGTCGGCTGCCTCCTGCTGAATCTGTGCCTTGGTCTTCTCGTCCATGATGCTCTCCTCTTTTGATTTGAACGGTTGTACCAATCGTTGGTTAATGAATCAGGTGTAAATGGGTACCGAGCGATGCGCTCGGCAAAAGATGCTTAGCCACGCGAACTAGGCGAAGAACGAAATCACCAGGGCGCAGGCAAGACCCGAAAGGCCGATGAGCGTCTCCATAACGGTCCAGGACTTGAGGGTGGTCTTCTCGTCAATCTCCAGGAACGAGGAGCACATCCAAAAACCGGCATCGTTGACGTGCGAGAGGGCCGTGGCACCGCCGCAGATAGCACGCATGGCGGCCGAGCACGCAACCAACGACCAGGTCGTCTGTATCAAAGAGCTCCGCGACGAATCCGAGCGCCTGGCCGAGACCGGTGAGGATTACTCCGCCGCCGCCGACACCGCGTTCCACAATGCCATTGCCGAGAGCTCCGGAAACCTCGTCGTTCCCCGCCTGATGGGCGTGTTCAAGGCATCCGTCCCCCTCTTTATCGACGTGACCGGCAAAAAGCTCGTCGAGGAAACTATCCGCATGCACCGCGATGTGGCCGACGCCATCGCCGCGCGCAATCCCACCGCCGCGCACGACGCGATGTATCTGCACCTGGTGTATAACCGCAACATGATTGCGGAGGGAGCAGAAGCAAAAGGCATTTAGGGCCCGACAATAATCTTTCTTTGGCAAAACGCAGGCGGCGGCTGCCCAACACACAGGGCAGCCGCCGCTTTTTGCAATCGATTGGTGCAAAGGGGTTGACTAGAGCTCGCAGGCAACCTTGTAGCCGTCGCCGATGGCATCGCGGATGTTGCCGCACTTGTTGGCGTCGCCCAGCACGTGGACAGCAACGCCAGCGGCGGCAAGGTCGTCGGCCAACTTGGTGTTGGGACGATAGCCCATGGCAAGCACCAGCGTATCGGCATCGGCGATGGTGTGGACCTCGCCATCCTTTTCGTAGCTGATAGTGTCCTCGGTGATCTCGGTCACCTTGGCCTCGGTCAGCACGTGAACGCCCTTGGAGAGCATGCGCGTGATGAGCACCGCGCGACCGGCACCGCCCTCGTTGGCGGCGAGCGTCTTGGTCATCTCGATGACGGTGACATCGCGGTTGGCCGGCGACAGGTCGTTGACCAGCGGGGCCAGGTAGTCGGCCGTCTCGCAGCCGACGGTGCCGCCGCCCACGATGACGATCTTCTTGCCCGGGAAAGCCTTGCCGCCCAGCAGGTCGTCGGCCGTCATAACCTGCTTAAAGCCCTGCATGAAGGCCGGAGCGATGGGCTCGGCACCATAGGCCAGGACGACCTCGTAGCCGGCGTAGTCACGCTGAATGTCCTCGGCAGTAAGCTCGGTGCCAAATACGCACTTCACGCCGGCCTCGGCCAGGCGACGGTACTGATACTTGATCACGCGGGTGAGTTCCTGCTTTGCCGGCGGAACGGCCGCGATGCGCATCTCGCCACCCGGCTCGTCCTGCTTATCCACGAGCACCACGTTGTGGCCGCGCTTGGCAGCAATGTAGGCTGCCTCCATGCCCGCAGGACCAGCGCCCACAACCAGCACGTTCTTAGCCTCGGCGGCAGGCTCGTAGCCGGCCTCGTCGCGCTCAACATCGGGATTGACGGTGCAGGAGATGCGCTTGCCAAACATAATGCCGTTCAGGCAGCGCAGGCAGCCGATGCAGGGGCGGATGTCGTCGGCGTTGCCGGCAGCGGCCTTATTGCAGAACTCGGCATCGCACAGATTGGCGCGGCCCATCATGCAGATGTCGGCAGCGCCGTCCTCGATCAGCTCCTCGGCGATCCAGGCCTCGTTGATACGTCCGACGGTGGCGACGGGAATGTTGACGTGCTTCTTGATCTCGCGCGAGCAGGCGGCGTGCGAGGCCTGCTGCGTACCGGCGGCGGGAATCGCGGAGCCGCGCTTGATGGTGGTGCCGCCCGACACATGAATCATGTCGACGCCGGCCTTCTCCAAGCGACGCGAGACGTAGATCATGTCGTTGAGGGTCAGGCCGCCATCGGTGTACTCATCGCCCGAGATACGGACGTCGATGATAAAGTCCTTGCCGCAGCGCTCGCGAATCTCGGCGATGACCTCGAGCAGGAAGCGCATACGGGCGTCGAGCGAGCCACCATACTCGTCGGTACGCTTGTTGTAGAGCGGAGTCAAAAAGCCGCCGAGCATACCGTGGGCGTGCGCCGCATGGACCTCGACGCCATCGACGCCGGCCTTCTGCATACGCACGGCAGCGTCGCCAAACTGATGTGTGAGCTCGTGAATCTCGTCGACCGTGATGGGGCGCGGTGCCTCGCGGGCATAGGACGGTCCCACGAAGGACGGAGCGATCAGGCGCGGCGTGCCCGGAATGTTAAAGGCCATGTAGGCGGGGTGGAAGAGCTGCGGCATGATCTTGCAGCCGTACTCGTGGACGGCTGCGGCGAGCTTTTCCCAGCCGGGGATAAACGTGTCGTCGTAGCAGCACATGTCACCCGGCAGATAGGTATAGGTGGGCTCGACCGTCACGACCTCGGTGATGATGAGGCCCACACCACCCTTGGCGCGGGCGCGGTAGTGGTCGACCAAGTCGTCGGTCACATAGCCATGATCGGCCAGGTTCGTGGATACCGGCGGCATAAAGACGCGGTTCTTGACCTCGGTCGTACCGACCTTGATCGGGCTAAAGAGCATCGGGTAGGCGGATGACTCCATACAGGCTTCCTTTCGTTTGAGCCGCTCGGCGGCAGTTGCTAACGTACCTATCGTATCAGTATCCGCCGCATTCGCACTCGCTCGCACTCCCCACCTTCAATCCCGACCCTCACAAAAAAGTTGCGGTGGAATACGGAGTAGATGAGGCTTTTGACAGGCAAAACAGTCCGTATTTCACCGCAACTGATGGGCGGGGTGGACTTGAGGGCTCAGATAGCCAGTCATGCCCTCATCCGCCACTCCCTCACCTACAGCGCGCCGTCCAGCATAAGGTTCACCTTGAGCACGTTGACCGTGGGCTCGCCGAACACGCCGAGGAAACGGCCCTTGGTGCACGCGGCAATGATGTCGCGCACCTCGTCCTCACTTTTGCCCGTGGCCTTGGCAAGGCGCGGGACCT
This sequence comes from uncultured Collinsella sp., assembly GCA_902475425.1. Classification (GTDB taxonomy): domain Bacteria; phylum Actinomycetota; class Coriobacteriia; order Coriobacteriales; family Coriobacteriaceae; genus Collinsella. Next base: position 33,515 of record CABRZJ010000001.1, on the reverse strand, counting down.
GGTACTCGGCGGCATCGGGAGAGATCTCGGGGTCGAGCCCTGAGCCGGAACACGTCACCAGGTCGACGGGCACAGCGTCCATATCGGCATCGGGGTTGGCGGCGCGGATCTTCTTCACGCGCGCATCCACAAGCTGCCGATACTCCTCACTCGCCGGGGACAGGTTGGATGGGGCACCATACGCCATGAGCTCGCCATCTTCGCCTTCGAAAATTGACACGTTCTGGATGCGGCCCCACATGTGGTCCTCATCCTCGAAGTTCTGGCCGATGAGCTCGGAACCCACAACCTTGCCGTCGACCGTAATGAGCGAACCGTTCGCCTGATACGGGAACGCAACCTGGGAGATGCCGGTCACGACGAGCGTATAGCCCAGGCCGCAGACAACGGTAAACAGCGCGAACACGCCCAGTGCGCGCGATGCAACACCTTTGAACATACAAACCTCCACTTACATAATGCCGCAGAACGCGAGCAGCATGTCGATGAGCTTGATGAATACGAACGGGGCAACGATGCCGCCCAGACCCCACACGAGCAGGTTGTGGATCAGCAGCTGTCCGGACGGTACCTCGCGGTACTTAACGCCCTTCAGCGCGGCCGGGATCAGCGCGACGATAACGAGCGCGTTATAGATGATGGCCGAAAGAACCGCGGACAGCGGGCTTGCCAGACCGAGGATGTTGAGCGCGCCAAGGCCCGGGTAGATCGGTGAGAACAGGGCCGGGATGATAGCGAAGTACTTCGCCATGTCGTTGGCCACCGAAAAGGTCGTGAGCGAACCGCGGGTCATGAGCAACTGCTTGCCGATACGCACGACCTCGATGAGCTTGGTGGGGCTGGAGTCGAGGTCGACCATGTTGCCGGCCTCCTTGGCAGCCTGGGTGCCCGTGTTCATGGCCACGGCGACGTCGGCCTGGGCCAGAGCGGGCGCGTCGTTGGTGCCGTCACCGGTCATGGCGACCAGGTGCCCCTCACGCTGGAACTCGCGGATCTTCTCAAGCTTGCCTTCAGGGGTGGCCTCGGCCAGGAAGTCGTCAACGCCGGCCTCGGCGGCGATTGCCGCGGCGGTGAGTGGGTTGTCGCCCGTCACCATGATGGTCTTGATGCCCATCTTGCGCAGGTCGGCGAACTTCTCCTTAACGCCGGACTTGATGATGTCCTTGAGGTACACAACGCCCAGCACGCGGCAGTTCTTTGTCACGACCAGCGGGGTGCCGCCGGCCTTGGCGATGCGCTCGACGGCCTCGTCGCACTCCTGGGAGAACACGCCGCCGGCTGCCTCCACATAGGTGCGCACGGAATCGGCAGCGCCCTTGCGGATCTCATTGCCCTCGTAGTTCACACCGGACATGCGGGTCGCCGCGGTGAAGGGGATGAACTCCATACCCTTATCCTCGAGTGTGCGGCCGCGCAGACCGAACTGCTCCTTGGCGAGCACGACGATGGAACGGCCTTCGGGGGTCTCGTCGGCCAGCGAGGAAAGCTGGGCGGCATCGGCCAGTTCCGCGGGATCGATGCCGTCGACCGGGATGAACTCGGCGGCTTGGCGGTTACCCAGGGTGATGGTGCCGGTCTTGTCGAGCATGAGGATGTCGACGTCGCCGGCGGCCTCGATGGCGCGGCCGGACATGGCCAGCACGTTGGCCTCGTTCAGACGGCTCATGCCGGCGATGCCGATGGCGGAAAGAAGGGCGCCGATGGTAGTAGGAGCCAGGCACACGAGCAGCGCCACGAGCGTGGTCACGGCCGTGGGGTTGTCCATGTCGTTAAGACCGACCGAGAAGCAGGAGTAACAATACAGGGCCAGCGTGACCAGGATAAAGACGATGGAGAGGGCCACCAGGAAGATCTCCAGAGCGATCTCGTTAGGGGTCTTCTTGCGCGCGGCACCCTCGACCATCGCGATCATCTTGTCCAGGAAGCTCTGGCCGGGCTCACTGGAGATCTTGACGATGATCCAGTCGGACAGCACCGTGGTACCGCCGGTAACGGCAGAGCGGTCGCCGCCGGCCTCGCGGACCACGGGGGCGGACTCGCCGGTGATGGCGGACTCGTCAACGGAAGCAGCGCCCTCGATGACGTCGCCGTCGCCGGGAATCTGCTCGCCGGCGCGTACGATCACCAGGTCGCCGCGCGTGAGCTCGGTGCCGGGAACGACGGTGAAGTGCTCCTTGTCCTCAACGGACTCGATGCGATGGGCCTCGACATCCTTCTTGGCCGCACGCAGGGAATCGGCCTGGGCTTTACCGCGGCCCTCGGCAAGCGCCTCGGCGAAGTTCGAGAACAGGTCGGTAAGCCACAGGATGACCGCGATGGCGACCACATAGTAGGTGGGCACACCCGCGTCCTGCACACCGAAAATGGAAGCGACGGCCAGGACGGAGGTCATGACGGCGGAAAGCCACACCAGGAACATGACCGGGTTTTGAATCTGGACGCGAGGATCCAGCTTGGCAAACGAGTCGCGGACCGCGCGGCCCATCATGTCTTTTTGCATAGTCATAAATCTGCGCCCTCCTTTACGCAATCATCTGGAAGAACTCGGCAACGGGGCCAAGCGCCAGGGCCGGGAAGAAGCTCAGGGCACCGATCAGCAGAACGATGAACACGAGCAGGAATACGAACATGCCGTTAGTGGTAGACAGGGTACCGGCGCTCTCGGCGACCTTGCCCTTCTTGGCCAGCGAGCCGGCGATAGCCAGCGTACCGATGATAGGCATGAAGCGGGCGAACAGCATCTCGAGACCGAGCATGACGTTGATCCAGGGAATGTTGCAGTTCATGCCTGCAAACGCCGAGCCGTTGTTGCCGCCGCATGAGGTGAAGGCATACAGCGCCTCGGAGAAGCCGTGCGCGCCACCATTGTTGAGCTGGTCGGCAAGACCGGGCACCATGCAGGCGATGGCCGAGCACACCAGAATGGCAAACGGAGTTGCCAAGCACAGGACAACTGCCCAGCGCATCTCGCCCGGCTCGATCTTCTTGCCCAGGAACTCAGGCGTGCGTCCGACCATGAGGCCGGCGATGAACACTGTGAGGATGGCGAAGCCGATCATGCCGTACAGGCCGCAGCCCACGCCGCCGAAGACGACCTCGCCCAGAGCAATCTGGAGCATCTGGACAAAACCGCCCAGCGGGGTGTAGGAGTCGTGCATGGAGTTAACCGAGCCGTTGGAAGCAGCCGTCGTGAAAGCGGACCAGGTAGAAGAGGAGGCGATACCGAAACGGCTCTCCTTGCCCTCCATGTTGCCGCCGGCCTGGCCGTCGGTCATCTCGATATTGACCGCTCCGCCATCGGCCAGCTGCGGGGTGCCCGCATGCTCGTTGAGGGCGATGATGCCGGTGAAGATCACCAGCAGGATGAACATGGCGGCAAAGATGGCCTTGCCCTGCTTGGTGTTCTTGACGCCGATACCGAAGGCGAAGCAACAGGCGGCCGGGATCAGCAGCAGGCTGGTCATCTCGATGATGTTGGTGAAGGCACTGGGGTTCTCATACGGATGGGCGGAGTTCACGCCGAAGAAGCCGCCGCCGTTGGTGCCGGACTGCTTGATGGCGACCTGAGGAGCCGCGGGACCCTGGGGCAGGAACTGCTCGGTGACCACGCGCGCGCCCTCGACAACCTTGCCGTCGACCTTGACCGTGTCGCCCTCGATCTGGGCGCCGTCGATAACGCTCCAGCCGCCGTCTGCATTAGGCTGGACAGCGACGGGTTCTACGAGCTCAGCCTTCTGAGTCGGCTGGAAGTTGGAGATGACGCCACCGGCAGCCAGGCAGATGCCGAACACGAGGTTCAGCGGGATGAGCACGTACAGGACGGTGCGGGTGAGGTCGACCCAGAAGGAACCCAGACCCTGCTCCTTGACCTGACGGAAGCCGCGGATCAGCGCGAACATGACCGCGATACCGGTGCCAGCGGAAACGAAGTTCTGCACAGTGAGACCCATGAACTGCACAAGGTAGGACAGGGTGGTCTCACCGGAGTAGGACTGCCAGTTGGTGTTGGTTATGAAGGAAGCAGCCGTATTGAACGACAGGTCCCATGACACACCCGGCAGGTGCTGGGGATTGCCTGGCAAGAAGGACTGAAGCGCCTGGAGTGCCACAAGAGTCACGAGGCCGATCCCCGAAAAGACCAGCACGCTCGCCAGATAGCGCCTACACCCCATCTGTTCTGCCGCGTCGATGCGAAGCAGACGATAGACGCCACGCTCCACAGGAGCAATCACAGGCGACAGGAACGTATGCTCACCATCCATGATATGGGCCATGAACCGACCGAGCGGAACGGCCAGGACGACGAGTACGGCAAAGTACAAGATGTACTGAATCGCAGCGTCCATAGTTTACGAATCACTCCTCATCAGAATGTAGATGTAATAGATAAAGAGTCCAATGCAGACGACTCCGATGATGGGAATGAGGATGTCCATTTACCGCCCCTTTCACACGCGGTCCGATGTCTCGGACGCCTGCTCTCGCAAGCGCCTGGGGACAGTAAACGCTTCTAGGGATTAAAGAGGCGTGAGGGCCGGGGCCCACGTCCTTAAGATGCCGTAAAGATGCAGGTAGAAAGCACTATTGCGGCTGCAGTGCGCCTATACTCGACCTCGCGAGCATACAGTGGCGTCCTCACCGCGTATGCACGCATGGACAACGCTTCAGAAAGGCTACGCTATGCAGCGCGACGCATCGGACACTCGCGTCAATCCAGACCTCATCCTCAAGGCAATTGAGAAAGACGAGGTCGACAATGACGCTCGAACCAGCCGGGGACACCTCAAGATTTTCTTTGGCTACGCTGCCGGCGCAGGCAAAACCTATGCAATGCTTCAAGCCGCCCACGCCGCCAAGCGGCGAGGTGTCGACGTCGTCGCGGGATACATCGAGCCGCACGAACGTCCGACAACTGCCCATCTTGCACAAGGGCTTGAGAACGTGCCCTGTAAACTCATCGAGCACAACGGCATTGCGCTCAGCGAGTTCGATCTAGATGCGGCTATCGAACGCGCCCCTCAGCTCATCCTTGTCGACGAGCTCGCCCATACGAATGCGCCGGGGTCTCGCCACGACAAACGCTATCAAGACGTCGAGGAACTTCTACATGCGGGCATCGACGTCTATACGACCGTGAACGTTCAGCATATCGAGAGCCTAAACGACATGGTTGCATCCATCACCGGCGTTGTCGTGAGCGAACGAATCCCCGACCGTATCTTCGATGATGCCGACCAGGTCGAGCTCGTCGACATAGAGCCCGAAGACCTACTTGAGCGCCTTCGCGCCGGCCTCGTCTACCGTCCCGCACAAGCCGACCGAGCGCAACAGCATTTTTTTACCGTCGAGAACCTCACCGCACTCCGAGAAATCGCGCTGCGCCGCTGCGCCGATCGCACCGGCCACCTCACAGACGCCGCACGCGTGCTGGGAAACCGTGACTACTACACCAGGGAGCGTATCTTAGTCTGCGTCTCCCCGGCGCCGACCAATCCCCGCATCGTCCGTGCCGCCGCACGCATGGCGAAAGCGTTTCGCAGCGAGCTCGTCGCCCTGTTCGTAGAGAGCCCGCGCACGCAAGCCATGAGCGATGATGAGCGCGCCAAGCTTGCAGCCAATATCGCCCTAGCCGAGCAGCTCGGAGCACATATGGAAACCGTCTATGGCGACGACGTCGCGTTTCAGATCTCCGAGTTCGCGCGCCTGTCGGGTATTTCGAAGATCGTCATGGGGCGCACGGGCGAGCACAGCAGCGTCCGTCAGGCCCTCTTCGGCCGCAAATCTCTCGTAGAACAGCTCATAACATTCGCCCCGAACCTCGACATTTACATCATTCCAGACCAGTCGACTCCGCCCTCCCGGCCCAAAGGACGCCGCCGTGCGCTCGCCCCGCAGCCGCCCAGCAGCCGAGACGTGCTTCGCACGCTGGCCCTCTCTCTTGTCGCCACGGCGATCGGCACGGCTTTCCGCCATCTGGGATTTGCCGATTCCAGCATCATATCCCTCTATATCCTCACGGCCCTGCTGACCGCCGTCACCACGACGGGGCGTATCTGCACGATCGTATCGAGCGTGCTTTCTGTAGTGCTTTACAACTTCTGCTTCGTCACGCCTCTGTTTTCGCTCGCCAGCTACGACCGAAGCTATCTGGTCACGTTCGGCATCATGTTCGCTACCGCTATGGTCGCCGGCGAGTTAACTGCGCGCATCGCCGACAACGCTCGCACCTCCGCCGAGAACGCATTCAAAACACGTGTACTCCTCGAAACGAACCAGCTCTTGCAGCAAGCCCATAGCGCGGAGGAGTGCGCCCGCGTCGCCATGAACCAACTCGTCAAACTGCTAAAACTCGACGTGGTCTTCTACACCGCCGAACACGGCACGCTCGGCAAGACGCTCTATGAGTCCGCCGGCACCGAAAACCGATCCGCGTCGCTGTTCACCGACTACGAGCGCGCCGTTGCAACCTGGACCTACACCAACAACAAGCGCGCAGGCGCAAGCACGCGGACCCTGCCTGAGGCGCGCTGTCTCTACCTCGCGGTTCGCACCGGCGACAAGGTATTCGGTGTCATCGGCATCGACCTGGAGGGGCGCGAGATCGAAGCCTTCGAGCATTCGATCGTCCTATCTATCGTGGGTGAATGCGCCTTGGCGCTCGAAAGCGACCGGGCGGCGCAAGAGCGCGAAGAGGCTGCGGTCTTGGCGAAAAACGAGCAGCTGCGCGCCAACCTTTTGCGCTCCATCGGCCACGATTTGAGGACACCCCTCACGGCTATATCCGGATCTGCGGCAATCCTTCGGAAGAGCGACGAGAAGCTCAGCCTCGAACAACGCTGCGATCTTGCCGATGCCATCTACGACGACTCCCTCTGGCTTATCGATACCGTGGAGAACCTCCTCGCCATCACACGCGTCGAGGACGGCACCATTCGCCTCAACTTAACATCCGAGCTTATCGACGAGGTCATCGAGGCCGCCCTCAGCCATGTCGCCCAAGCATCGCATGGACGCGCCGTCACCATCGAGCACACTGACGACATCCTGCTGGTACGCATCGACGTCCATCTCATCATGCAGGTGCTTACGAATCTCATCATGAACGCCTTCAAATACACGCCCGAGGACTCGACTGTCACCATCAGCGCACGTCGCGAGGGTGCGTTCGTCGTGGTGGACGTCGCAGACGATGGGCCGGGTGTGGCAGACTGCGACAAGCCTCATATCTTTGAGCGCTTCTTCACCTCAAGCGATACGCGGCCCGTGGATTCACGCCGAAGCATCGGCCTTGGGCTGTCGCTCTGCCGCTCCATCGTGGAGGCGCATGGCGGCGTCATCGAGGTTCGCGACAACCACCCCCATGGGGCCGTCTTCCGTTTTACCCTGCCCGCCGAGGAGATTGAGATTCATGAATAATGCCGCTAAGCCACGCATCCTCCTGGTCGAAGATGACCTGACCGTTCAAAACCTCGTTTCGACCGCGCTTGACCTCCACGGCTATGTCGTGAGCAAGGTTTGCAACGGCCAGGCCGCCATCATGGATGCGGTGTCGCACGGCCCCAGCCTCATCATGCTCGACCTCGGCCTTCCCGACATTGACGGTATCGAGGTCATCACGAAGATCCGAAGCTGGTCGGCAGTCCCCATTATCGTCATTTCGGCGCGCACCGAAGATTCCGACAAGATTGCAGCACTTGACGCAGGGGCAGACGACTACCTCACCAAGCCCTTTTCTGTGGATGAGTTGCTCGCGCGCGTCCGTGCGAATTTGAGGCGCTCCTCGATGGCGTCGAGCGAGTCGACAGAAGCGAGCACGTTCGACAACGGTCCGCTGCATATCGACTACGCCGCGGGATACGCAACGAAAGACGGACGCGAGCTCTCGCTCACCCCAACCGAGTACAAATTGCTCGTCCTTCTGGCGAAAAACGTCGACAAGGTGCTCACCCACACCTTCATCACCCGCGAGATATGGGGCACGAGCTGAGACAGCGATCTGGCGAGCCTGCGCGTGTTCATGCGCACCCTGCGCAAGAAGATCGAGGCAGACCCCTCTCACCCCAAGATGATTCAGACGCACATGGGTGTCGGGTACCGCATGCAGCGTCTCTAGCCCACCCCACAAAAGTGAAAAACGCCCCGCGAACGGATGCTCGCGAGGCGCTTAGATGTCTGGGCCTTACTTGATACCGCGGCCCAAGTCTTCGGCGATTTTGTCGACGCCTTTCAGCGCGGCGCACGTCTTTTTGTTGGAGCAATGCCCCGTGCAAACGCCACCCTGAGCGCAGTCGGCGCAGGTGCCCTTGCGGTAGATGCGCACGCATACCGCGACAAACGCAACGCCGATAACAGCCAGTACAACAATATCGATAGGTGCCATAGCAAGCCTCCTCTAGTTAACCACCACTTACTTTACCCCATCCTCCACCTACCAAAAAGGGACAGGTTTATTTTGGTCGGTTTTATCTGCTGAAACGCCACATCTCCCCCACCAAAAAGCCCGAGTGTCGCTGGGACACCCGGGCTCATGGAAAGGGGTTAATCCTTATTCGGACTTAAGCGGAAACTGCGGCGGAAGCAGTGTTGGTCTCGTCCTCGTCGGTCCAAGCGTGCTTGGGCATAGGACGGAAAATCTGGAAGAGCATCGCGACCAGCAGCACGATAGCCACAACCGTCCAGAAGCCAAACTGCCCAAGGACAAGCAGGTTATAGAACTGGTTGATGAACAGGCCGATCACCCAAGCGAAGGCGCACTCGTAGCCGAGGGCAATCGCGGTCCACTTGCCGGAATCCATCTGGTTGCGGATGGTACCCATAGCGGCAAAGCACGGAGCGCACAGCAGGTTGAACGCGCCGAAGGCAACGCAGGCGCCCATGGTGGGGAACATGCCGGCAAACGCGGTCCACAGGCTCGGGTCGGTCTCGCCCGCGTCGGCGACGGACAGCAGCGAGCCGGCGGTGGCGACGACGTTCTCCTTGGCGACGAGGCCAGAGACAGTCAGCGCGGTTGCCTGCCAGGTGCTAAAGCCGAGCGGGGCGAAGATCCAAGCGACCAGATTGCCCAGCATGGCGAGCACGGAGTAGTCCATGAACTCCTCGGGGATGCCGTCCATCGCAGGCAGGAAGCCAAAGGAGCCGTTGTAGCTACCAAAGTTGGAGAGGAACCAAACCACGACGGTGGACGCGAAGATGACCGTGCCGGCCTTCTTGATAAAGGCCCAGCAGCGCTCCCACACGTGCAGCGCCCAAGAGCGGATCGCCGGGAAGTGGTAAGCAGGAAGCTCCATAACAAACGGCGTCGGGCGACCGGCGAAGAGCTTGGTCTTCTTGAGCATGAGGCCCGAGGCGATGACGGCAAAGACGCCCAGGAAGTAGAAGAGCGGGCTGATCCACGCGGCGGTGGTGGAAGAATCGCCAATGATGGAGCCCATGAGCAGGGCGATGATCGGCAGCTTAGCGCCACAGGGAATGAACGTGGTGGTCATGACCGTCATGCGGCGGTCCTTCTCGTTCTCGATGGTCTTGGTAGCCATGACGCCGGGGACGCCGCAGCCCGAGGACACGAGCATGGGGATAAAGGACTTACCGGACAGGCCAAAGCGGCGGAACACGCGGTCCATGATGAAGGCGACGCGGGCCATGTAGCCGCAGTCCTCCAGGAAGGACAGCATGACGAACAGCAGAAACATCTGCGGCACAAAGCCGAAGATGGCGCCCAGGCCGCCGACGATGCCGTCGCAGACCAGCGAATCGACCAGGCCACCGTCCTCGGTGCCGCCCGCCACAAGGGCGTCGTGCACCACGGTGGTGATGCCGGGGACATAGGGGCCGTACTGTGCCGGGTCGACCGAGTCGGCATTGTCGCCCGCAGCCTCGACGGCCGCGTCGTAGGCGTCGCGGCCCTGACCGAGCACGTACCAGCCGTCGGTGCCGAAGAGCTGGTCGTTGGTGAAGTCGGTCACCGTGCCGCCCAAGGTAGAAACGGCGATGTAGTACACGCAGAACATGATGACCACAAAGATCGGCAGACCCAGGATACGGTTGGTAACCACGCGGTCGATCTTCTCGGAGGTGCTCATCTTGGCCGGGGCCTTGGTGAGGCACTCATCGATGATGTGCGCGATGACGCCATAGCGCTCACCGGTGATGATGGACTCGGCATCGTCGTCGCAGTCCTGCTCGCACTGGGCGACCAGCTCCTCCACGCGAGCGGCCTTCTCCTTGGTGAGGTTGATGAGCTTGCAGGCGTCTGCATCGCGCTCAAACAGCTTGACGGCGTAGTAGCGACGCTTGTTGGCGGGAACGCTCGCAGGCAGGTTATTCTCGATGTGGTCCAGAACGTCCTCGATGGAGGAATCGAACTTGTGCTCCGGCACCTGGCCCTTAGAAGCAGCGGACTTCTTAACCTGCTCGAACAGCTCCTTGATGCCCTTGTTCTTAAGAGCCGAGATCATCATGACCGGGCAACCGAGCTTCTTTGAAAGCTTGTCCGTGTCGATCTTATCGCCGTTCTTCTCGACCAGGTCGGCCATGTTGAGGGCAACGACCACGGGCAGGCCGGTCTCGATAACCTGAAGCGCCAGGTACAGATTACGCTCGAGGTTGGTGGCATCGACGATTTGGACGACAACATCGGGCTCGCCGCTCATGAGGTAATCGCGCGAGCACTGCTCCTCGGGGCTGTAGGGGGAAAGCGAGTAGATGCCAGGGAGGTCCGTGATGGTAACGTTCTTGTCGCTTAGGAGCTTGGCCTCCTTTTTCTCAACCGTGACGCCGGGCCAGTTGCCAACGTAGCCGTTGGCGCCGGTGATCAGGTTGAAAAGCGTGGTCTTGCCGCAGTTGGGGTTACCCGCAAGTGCGACATGGATCTGAGAATCCGCCATTCAATCCTTCTTCCTTGTGTGCCTGCGCCGCTTTCTCCGCGCAGGCTGGATAATGTGCTTCAAAGATGCTGCATTAAGTTAGAAAAACCTAACTTTATCTGCAGAAATATGTGCCACGAGTCCTTACTGGACCTCGACGACGGCGGCCTCCTCCTTGCGGATGGAAAGCTCGTAGCCGCGCACGTTGATCTCGACCGGATCACCGAGCGGTGCAACCTTCACGACCTTGAACGAAGTGCCCTTGATGAGCCCCAGGTCCATAAGGTGGCGGCGAAGCGCACCCTCACCGTGAAGCTTGACGATGGTGGAGCTCTCGCCCACCTTAACGTCACCCAACGTCTTCATTTACTTGTCCCCCTTTCAGTGCGTACAGAAATACCGTCGACTAACCGACGGTCATGATGTGCATGGCAACCTTGGAATCGATACCAAAGCGTGCGCCCAGCACCGTGACGATGATATTGGCGCCACTCGAGCTCACCACGTGGATTTCGCTGCCCTCGACAAAGCCGAGGTCCTTGAGGTGGTGCTTCATATCCTCATTGCCCTTTACACGAGACACGCGCACGGTTTCGCCCGCTTTTACCATCGAAAGCGGCATTGCCGGCATCTGCGGTCCGCAAGACATGAGTGGCTCCTAACGTCAGTTCGTCCTCAACATCGACGCGGTAAAAGTTAACCACGCCTATGTTCGCTTTAGTAAACTAACACGTGGTTAACTTTTTGGAAAGGGTCCCTATTCAGATTTCGAAAAAGTTTCCTATACGAAACAAAAAGGCGCGGCAAAGGACCATCCTTTACCACGCCCTGTCATGCTTAAAGCGAGAGGTTTCTGATCGACGTAACGCAGGAAGCCTCGTCTACGCCCGAAACGCGAAAGATGATGTCCTCGCCGCACTCGCCGTAGAGAGCCATGAGTCCCATGACATCGCGGCCATCCGTGTGGCGATCGCCGATGCTGACTGACACGTCGCTACGATGCTTGGCAATGATGTCATAGAGCAGCGCAACCGGGCGGGCATGTAGTCCCAACGGATCTTTAATCGTCTTTGTAAACTCGACCATGTCCCCTCCCGCGGCATCGCACATTCGGCCGGCAAAACCCAGCCACGTGGTAGCTATTGTACCGTTAGATGCTTCTCGAGAGCTCCTCTGAACACCTCGTGGTCAAAAAGTGGCAAATATGAGTACTGTTACCAATTTAGTAGCAGCAAAATCGAGAGCAAATTGCCTAATTTGAGCGATTCGAAGAAGTTGAAAGCCGTCAAACGCCCTTTAAAGAGGGTTAGATAAATTGATTTTGAGCCCATTTTCGCTCAGAACAGGCCGGAAAATATGACACCTCTTTTGCAACAGTACTCATATTTGGCATTTTTTGCCCACAGGGTCCAAAACCATGCTCCAAAACACAAAAGGAGGGGCCTCGTAAGGCCCCTCCTTAGGAAAGGGAATCGATTTATTCCACAGCCGTAGATTAATCCTAGCCGCTACTCCATCATGTCGAGGACGGAGGGGCGAAGCTCGTTCTCAGCAGCCTCGGGATCGGTTTCGCGCAGGCGGTTGATGTAGCGGTTGTACCACATCACGGCAAGGCCCAGGAAGACAACCACGCCGCCGACGTTGTAGACCAGCGTCAGCCACAGCGGCTGATCGAGCGGAATGGTGCCGCAGATAAGCACGAAGCAGAAGACCACAAGCAGGAATGCAGCAATGACCAGGCCAAAGGTGCGCGAACCCATGCGGAAGCCACGGGGAGCAGCGTCGAAGTTCTTGCGCAACATAAAGTAGGCAAGCAGGATCAGCAGCGGCGGGAGCAGAGCGGTGGCAGCCGTCATGTTGGTGACGATCATGAGCAGGTCGTCGAGGTTACCGGAGCCCAGGGCCGGGATGATCAGGATGGGGACGACGATGGCGAACTGCAGCCAGGCAGCGCGGGCGGGAATGCCGTGCTCGTTGAGCTCGACGATCTTGCTACCAAAGACACCCTTGGGGATCTCGGTGAAGAAAACCTTGATGGGAGCAGAGGTCCACATCATGAGGGAGCCCAGCGTGGCGGCGAGAAGGATCAAGCCGATGGCGCGCGTAGACACTTCCATGGGAATGCCAAAGTGGGCAAAGACAGCGCCGAATACGTCGAAGATACCGGTGGAGATGGCAACGCCGCCCTCGGGGATGAACAGGTTAACCAGCAGCGAAGCGCCTGCATACAGAAGGCCGATGGTCAGACCGGCGATAACGACGGTGCGCACGAAGGCCTTGACGCCGCCCTTGAGGTCGTTAAGGAACACGCCGACAGACTCAGCGCCGCCAACGCCCTGGATGATCCAGGCAAGCGTACCGAAGAAGCCCCACGCAGTTGCGAAGTTGCTCATGTCGGGAGCCATGTTAGCGGGAGTAGGAGCCGTAGCGAACTCAACGCCGCCAAAGGCAGCAGCCAGGGACAGCAGGATGAACACGGCGGTCAGGCCGAGAGCCGCGGTCGAACCGAAGGAGGAAATGGAGCCGATCCACTTAGCGCCCTTGGTCGAAACCCACGTGGCGATAGCAAAGACGACGATCTCGATAATGGTGATCCACAGCTGCGAAAGCTCGGCGTTGGCACCAAAGAACACGTAGCTCGCGTAGATGATGACGTTGGGCAGGACGGACGCAAAGAAGAACAGGTTAACAAACCAGTAGCTAAATGCCGTCAGGAACGCCCAGCGACCACCCATCGAGGTCTTAACCCATGCGTACACGCCAGACTCGGAGTCCTTGTTGAGGCCGACGAACTCGGCGGTAACCAGGGTATAGGGGACAAAGTACAAAAGCGTGGCGAAGAAGAACGACGGCGCAGCTGCCAAGCCGATGGCCGCGTTGTTGTTGATGATGTTCTTGATACCGAACACGGCGGCGACCGTCATGCCCAGCAGAGCGAACGAACCAATCGTTCCTCGTTTTTCAGAGCTCATAAGCCCTCCCAATCATCTGTTAAATGTCATCTAAAACCGTCCGAGCTGCAAGTGCAAACACGGACGGCGCACCTGCTAAGGGGAATGGGGAAAAGGGAGTCAACAAAGCCATCCCCCTTAACGACGCGAAGCAAACGTCCAGGCGGACGAATACTACTTGTTGGGGAAGGAATAACCTTCGACTGTCACGTGCAGTACCACGACGCGGGGATCCGCGGCATCGGCCACGACACGGTAGGCCTCGTCAATTTCGACGACGGCAACGCCGCCGGCGGGAATCGTCACGGTCTCCCCCGTACCCTCAAAGCGCTCGCGATCATCGATATCGCTGTAGGCGCGGGTGCAGGTGAGGCCTGCCTTGGGGGCAACCTCGACAGTCAGGTCGCCGTCGAGCGGGGCGAGCACGGCATGATAGCGACGGTGACCGACCAGATCGGCAGTAGCCGCCTCGTGGGCGTTCACCCACCAATACACCAGCGAGTCGCCGATGGAGTACGCCACATCGTGCTGCAGTTCAGAAACGCCGTCGAGCGCCTGTCCGGTACGCATCCACTTCTTGACGGACTTCATCTGAGCGTCGAAATCGGCGCGCGAGTTAAAGACATGCATGACTTATGCCTCCTTAATGGGTGCCAGTGCCTGAGCCAGATCGGCAGACGTCAGCGGTCGCAGGGACACCTCAAAGCTGAAGCTCTCAAAACGGGTGCGATAGGAATCGAGCACCTCGGAACCCCAAGAGTTCGAACCAAGGCCGAGCAGCTGGTCGTTGATGTTGACCGTAACCGTGTCGCCCTTGACAAGGTCGTAGACGTGCTTGGCGTTATCGATGGCCTCGCAGCTATAGGGCCATGCCGAGAACGAGAACGGATTGGAGGCAGCGTCAGCCGGACGCGTCACCAGCACGCCGTCACCGTGGCTAGAGCGCAGGGCAACCCAGCGGGTACCCTCGCGGTTGGCACAATCCTGGGGCATGACATACGGCGTGAACATGTCGTCGACCGTAGTGCGGTAATGACCGACCGGGTTGGCGCGCAGCGAGTCCGGATAGTTCTCGCCCGGGCCGTGGCCATACCACTCGACGGCACGATCGCAACCGGGGACCTCAAAGGAGATGCCGATGCGCGGGATGATATCCGAGTAATCGCCGTAGGGCTCGCCGGAAACCTTGAGGTCGACGCGACCGCTCGGAAGCACGGTGTAGACAAGCTCGACGCGCATGCCGAACGCACGGACGGGAGGAGCAATGCGTTGGCTCACGGTAACGGCGACCGCATTGCCGTCCTGCTTCCAAGAAACCTTGCGGGTGGACGTCTGCATTACATCGATGAAGTTGTCCTTCCACAGGGAGTCGTACTCCTGGGCGTGGTTGTCGACGAGCGGATGCCAAAAACCAACCTGGGGGCCAGAGGCCATGACGTCGCGGCCGGATGCCTTCCACTCGCTCACGGTGCCGTTTACCTTGCTGAAGGTCAGCTCGCCGTTGAGGGAGTGAATGCGAATCTCCTGCTCGGTCTCCTCGACCGTAAGCTCAGGACGAGTGGGGGCCGCAATGGCCGGCGCCGGATGGTTTGCGATGGCAAACTGGTTTGCGCCCAGTTGGAACATCGGCTCGCACCAGACGTGAGCGGCCATGGTGTAGGCGCGCACAGTCAGCAGGGTCTCGCCTACCGCGGCCTCGTGAATCACCAGCGGAAGCTGGACGGACTCACCGGGGGCAACCGCACCGGGCATGAGCGTCTTGCGGCAGACCACGTCGCCGTCCACCAGGGTCTCCGCCGACAGGCAAACATCCTCGAGGGTGGTAAACCAGCGCTTGTTGGTGACAGTCAGCTCGCCCGCCTCGGCGTCATAAGCCATGCGAACCGGGCAGATGACCTGGCCGTACTCGGTAAGGCCCGGGCTCGGCTGCTGCCAAGGGAACACCATGCCGTCGATGCAGAAGTTGCTGTTATTGGGGTAATCGCCGTTGTCGCCACCATACATATCGTAGGCAACGCCGTCCTCGGTCACAGCAGCCAAACCGTGGTCGCACCATTCCCAGATAAACTGGCCTTGGATGCAATCCCAGCGATCGAAGACCTCCTGGTACTCGGACAGACCTCCGGGGCCATTACCCATGGAGTGGCCATACTCGCAGTTGATGCGCGGCTTGGGGAACGGATGCTCACCAAAGTCGTTCATCTGCGACACACGGGAGTACATCGTGGAAATGACGTCGACGGTATCGGCGTTGCGGTCCTCCTCGTAGTGGACCGGACGACCATCGAGCTCGTGAGCCTTGGCGTACATCGCGCGGATGTTGCAGCCATAGCCGCTCTCGTTGCCCAGCGACCACATGATGATGCACGCGTGGTTGCGCTCCTGCATCACCAGGCGCTCAATACGGTCGACGTAGGCCGGCTCCCATGCCGGGTCGTCGGTAACCAGGGCGATGTTGCCGATATTCTCGAAGCCGTGGCTCTCCATATCGGTCTCGGCGACCAGCATGATGCCATACTCATCACACAGCTCGTAGAAGCGCGGGTCATTGGCATAGTGAGAGGTGCGCACTGCGTTGATGTTGTGCTGCTTCATGAGCTCCAGGTCGCGGCGCATGCGATCGAGGCCCACGGCGCGGCCCTTGTGATCGTCGTGATCGTGGCGGTTGACGCCATGCATTTTAAAGTAAGTGCCGTTGAGGTAGATATGATTGCCCTCGACCGTCACCTCGGCAAGACCCTGGCGATGCGGGACGTACTCGCTCACCTTGTCGCCGTCGTAGACCTCAAACGTAAGATCGTAGAGGAAGGGGTCCTCGGGATTCCAGAAGTGGGCATCGGTCACGCTGCACTCGGCATGGCTGTCGACGCACTCACCCGTAGCCACCACGTTCTCGCCATCGCTGAGCGTAAACACAACGCGGGAAGCGCCCTCGGCAACCGTATCGAGCGTGATCAGAGCGGCATCGCCCTCGCGGTGCGTGCGGAACCTAAAGTCGACCAGGTGCGCGGCGGGACGCTGCATAAGGTACACATCGCGGAAGATGCCCGAGGCCCACCACATGTCCTGATCCTCGATGTAGCTGCCATCGCTGTACTGCAGGACCTTGACCGCAAACAGGTTGTCGCCCTCGACGAGCGCGTCGGTCACGTCGAACTCGGCAGACAGGCGCGAACCCTTGGTCATGCCGATATACTGACCGTTGACGTACAGCTCGCCATAGCTCTCGATGCCGTCGAAGCGAATGATCTCGCGAGCGCCGGCAGGAACGGCGGGAAGGTTGACGATGCGCTGGTAGACGCCCGTGGGGTCGTCGGAGGGAACGAACGGCTGATCAACCGGGAACGGGAAACCCTCGTCGGTGTAGGCAAGGTTGCCATAGCCGTCCACCTGCCACAGGTGCGGAACCTCCACGTGATCCCACTCGGGCTTGTACGTGGAGAGTTCCTCGTTGGAGACGGCAGCGGGGCCCTCAAAGAGGCGGAACTGCCACGAGCCGGACAGCTGGACAAACCCGCGCGACAGCTCGCGGCTGTACGTTGCAGCGAGATCGGCGGTCTCGTAACCCATAAAGTACGCATGGGGTGCCAGGCGGTTCCTGTGGGTGAGCGCTTGGTTTTCCCAATCGTTAATGGCGTCCATGGTGATGCTCCTTCATCATCGTAGTGATTCTTGTGCAACCGGTTGTCCTTATCTTACGGGCGATGTAAAAAACTGTGCAACCGGTTGTCCGCTGAACGGTCGATTTGGCAGGGTTAACGGTGCAACCGGTTGTACAATCGCAACACTTATGTCACCCTGAATATCGAAACTCAGCACAAGACATCGTTCTTAAGCTCGTAGGCAACCTCCACGCCCGCTGATATCTCACCCACACGAGACGTATTCGATTTCGGCTTGGTTGCAAAACGACACCGGTCACCGGATATCATGAACGCTGTTCAGGCGCACTATAGTAAGCTGTATCCGCACTAGCCCGTATCAGTGACAACATCGACCGCATTTTCCAGGAGACGCCATGACACAACCAGTTCGCACCGCACCTACGCTTGCCGAGGTTGCCGCAGCTGCCGGCGTGTCGCGCTCCACGGCATCGCGCGCCCTCAACGATTCGCCCCGCATTAGCGAGGAAACCAAAAAGCGCGTCCGCGCGGCGGCCAAGGAAGTCAATTTTGTCCCCAACGCTCGTGGCCGAGCGCTCGCTGTCGGGCGCACGGAAATCATCGCCGTGCTCGTGACCGAGCCTCTGAGTGAACTCTTCAGCGACCCCACCTATAGCGAGTTTTTGAGCGGCATTACCGAGGAACTGTCGGAGTCGTCCTATCTGCCCGTTATCTTGCAGGCGTCTTCTACGCATGAGCGCAACCGCGCACGCGAGCACTTTGAGCGCCGCTCGTTCGACGCCGTGATCGACGTCTCTCCCTACAAAGGCAGCGAGCTGCTCGAGGTGCTGCGCGAGCTGGGCGTACCCACCGTGTTGTGCGGCCAGCTCGAGGGCCACCCCTATCGCGATGTGTTTTCGACGGTCTACTCTGACGACGAAGAGGGCGGACATTTTGCGGCACTCGCCATGAAGGATCGCGGGCGCAAAGATATCGTCGCCGTGTTGGGACCGCAAGACAACCCCGCTGTTGCCGACCGCCTGCGCGGCTACCGCGCCGTCTTGGGCGAAGACCTCCCAGACGCAAACGTTATCTATACCGGCTGGAACAGCGGAGACGGCTATCAGGCCATGCACCAGATCCTCGCGCGCGAGATTGCTTTCGATGGCGTGCTCTGCGGATCGGACCGTATCGCGGCTGGCGTCATCACCGCACTCAACGAGGCAGGCCTATCCGTTCCTGCGGACGTTTCTGTCGTCGGCTTCGACGATCACGAGATTGCGGCGCGCTGCGTCCCCGCGCTCACGACCGTCCGCCAGCCCCTGCGCGAAGAAGGACACATGGCCGCCAACATTGCGCTCGACATGATCAAGGGTGCCGAGCCCACCACCACCGTCATGCACATGCAGCTCGTTCAGAGAGACTCGCTATAAGAAACTGGGGCAGGCTTTCCGCCAAACAGTTGTTGCGGAAAGCCTGTCCCGTTTGAGCGCTCATTCTGGGGCACAGTTTCCGTTAGACAGCTCAACCGGAAACTGTGCCCCATTATTTTGCCGAATACTGGGTCGCGCTTTCCCAGAGGACCCCCTTTGGGAAAGCGCGACCCCTTCTGGACGCAGATTCCGGGTTGTAGTTTCCCGGCGCACGACGGCAAGCCTCCAAACCATGACGTCACGACATAAAAAACGAGGGAAGGCACGTGTCCTTCCCTCGTTACAGGCAATATGTAGCCGCTTGCCTACATCAGGCGCAGGCTGACGTCCTTGAGCTGGGCGCCGCTAACGGCACTCGGGGCGCCCGACATGAGGTCGGAGCCGCTGGCCGTCTTGGGGAACGCCATGACGTCGCGGATGGAGTCGGAACCGGTGAGCAGCATGCACACGCGGTCCAGGCCCAGAGCGAAACCGCCCATCGGGGGCGCACCAAACTTGAGGGCCTCCATGAGGAAGCCGAACTGAGACTCGGCGCGCTCCTCGGTAAAGCCCAGGAGCTTGAGCATGGACATCTGCATCTCGGCGTTGTGGATACGCATACCGCCGCCGCCGGCCTCAAAGCCGTCCATGACAAAGTCGTAGGTGCAAGAACCGGCTGCCAACGGGTCGGCCTCGATCTTAGCGATGTCGGTCTCGGTCGGCAGGGTGAAGGGCTGATGCTCGGCGGCATAGGCCTTGCGGTCCTCATCCCAGTGGAACAGCGGGAAGTTGACGACCCACAGGAAGTCGTGGCCCTCGCGCTTGATCTCGAGGGCGTTGGCCATGTGGGAACGCATGCCGCCCAGGATCTCGTCGGAAAGCAGGCGCGGGCCGGCGGCGAACATCACAAGGTCGCCGGGCTCGACATCCATGCGCTCGCGCAGAGCCGCCATCTCCTCGTCCGAGAAGAACTTGACGATGGGGCTGTTGATGGAGCCGTCCTCACGGAAGGCGATCCAGGCCAGGCCCTTGGCGCCAAACGTGGAGGCCACGCCGGCGAGCTTGTCGATCTTGGCACGTGCCCAGGCACCGGCGCCCTTGGCGTTGACGGCCTTGACGACAGAGCCCTCCTCGTTTGCGGCAGTCGCAAAGACCTTGAACTTGGAGTTGGCAAAGATGTCGGTCAGGTCGACCAGGTGCATGCCATAGCGGGTATCGGGCTTGTCGGAGCCATAGGTGTCCATGGCCTCCCAGTAGTCCATGCGGCGCAGCGGCGTGGGCATCTCGACACCCATGCGGCCGAAGGCGTCGGCCAGGACCTCCTCGAGCGCGCTCATGACGTCGTTCTGGTCCACGAAGGACATCTCGATATCGACCTGGGTGAACTCGGGCTGACGGTCGGCACGCAGGTCCTCGTCGCGGAAGCACTTGGCAACCTGGTAGTAGCGCTCGACGCCACCGACCATGAGCAGCTGCTTCAGAAGCTGCGGGGACTGCGGCAGGGCGTAGAAGTTACCCGGCTGAATACGGCTGGGGACGATGAAGTCACGGGCTCCCTCGGGCGTGGACTTAAACAGGGAGGGCGTCTCGACCTCCATGAACTCACGGTTGTGCAGCGCCTCGCGAATGGCAAAGGTGAAGTCGGAGCGCAGCTTGAGGTTGGCCATCATCTCGGGACGGCGGAGGTCCAGATAGCGATAGCGCAGGCGGGTGTCCTCGCTGGTCTCGATGCCGTCCTCGATCTGGAACGGCGGGGTGACGGACGTGTTGAGCACCTCGGCGTGGTCGGTCAGGACCTCGATCTCGCCGGTCGCGAGCTTGGTGTTGGTGGTCTCCTCGCCACGGGCGCGCACGACGCCGTGAATCTTGATGGGCCACTCGGGACGCATGGTCTCGGCGATCTTAAAGGCGTCGCCGTCGGAGTGCTCGGGGTCGAAGGTGAGCTGCGTGATGCCCTCGCGGTCACGAAGGTCGCAGAAGATAAGGCCGCCGTGGTCGCGGCGACGGCTCACCCAACCGGTGAGGGTGACCTCTTCGCCCACGTTCTCGAAGCGAAGCTCGCCGCAGGTACGGGTGTGCATGGAATGCTCATCGATGGGACGGGTCTGGCTCATACCAGTGATCCTCCTTTATGGATCTGTGCCGCCCCGTGTCGTTCCGGGCGGCGTCGTACAGATTTGCCCAGCCTGCGTAAACCGCGCAGCCAGACATGGCGTTCTATCTTATCGCACCTGCGTCGATGTG
This sequence comes from uncultured Collinsella sp., assembly GCA_902475425.1. GTDB lineage: Bacteria > Actinomycetota > Coriobacteriia > Coriobacteriales > Coriobacteriaceae > Collinsella. The sequence continues at coordinate 12,444 of CABRZJ010000001.1, read as the reverse complement.
CCGCGGAAAAGTAGCTCCTGCCCAAAGACTTGACGGAGACGAAACAATTGACGCACCGTGGCCGTCGCCAAGGCGCGCCGCGTGCGACAATGTGCCCCAATACAACTGCACTCGGAAAGGCCCCTCATGACCGCACGCCTCATCGTTATGGATATCGACTCCACGCTCATCAACCAGGAGGTCATCGACCTGTTGGGCGAGGAGGCCGGCGTGGGCGAGCAAGTTGCGCAAATCACCGATCGCGCTATGCGCGGCGAGCTGGACTTTAGGCAAGCGCTCGAGAAGCGCGTGGGGCTGCTCGCCGGCCTGGACGAGAGCGTGTTCGAGCGCACCTTTGAGCGCCTGACGTTTACCCCCGGCGCGTTGGAGCTTGTGCGCTCGGCACACAGCAAGGGCTGGAAGGTCGGCGTGGTGAGCGGCGGCTTCCACGAGGTCGCCGACAAGATCGTGGCCGCCGCGGGCATCGACTTCTGCCTGGCTAACCGCCTGGAGGTCGTGGACGGCAAGCTCACCGGTAAGTTGGCGGCAGACATTGTGACCAAGGAGTCCAAGCTCATCCAGCTGCTGGATTGGGCAGTCGAGTGCGGTGTCGATATGGCCCATACCGTCGCGATCGGTGACGGCGCCAACGACATCCCCATGATTCAGGCCGCAGGCACGGGCATCGCATTTTGCGCCAAGCCCAAGACGCGCGAGGCCGCCCCATTTGCCATCGACGAGCGCAACCTGATGCTCGCCATGGACATCATCCTGCGCGACTAGTCAGTTTGCCTCACAACTTCATCTAATCTGACATGTCAGATTTCCGAACAATTATGCTCTAATGTTCGGAAACAACCCTTCGCGTGCTAAACTTTTCTGCGTCGAAGGGAACTTATATGGACAAACGAGATCTTGAGCAATTGCTAAGTGACGTGGCAGACGGAAGCATTATGCCGGCCGATGCCCTCACGCGCATCCAGACGGCGCCGACCGCCGACCTGGGCTTTGCACAGCTCGATCTTTCGCGCGGGGTGCGCCAGGGAGCCGGCGAGGTTGTCTACGGTGCCGGTAAAACCGCCGAGCAGATTACCGCCATTATCGAAGCGCTGCGCGATGCCGGCCAGGAGCGCGTCCTGGTCACGCGCCTGGACAGCGAAAAAGCAGCCCGCACCTCGAAGCTCCTCGGCAACGGCATCGACCTGGGATATATCCCGAACGCGCAGCTCGCCCTCGTGGGCGGCAAGCCCTCCCCTACTGGCAACGGACGCATCGTCGTCGCCTGCGCCGGCACGAGCGACTTGCCCGTCGCCGAGGAAGCCGCGTTGACGGCCGAATTCTATGGCAACGAGGTCGACCGCCTCTACGACGTGGGTGTTGCCGGCCTGCACCGCCTGCTCGCGCATGCCGAGGAACTTGCACAGGCGCAGGTGGTCATCACCATCGCCGGCATGGAGGGCGCGTTGGCGAGCGTTGTCGGCGGCCTGGTGAGCTGTCCGGTCATCGCCGTTCCCACTAGCGTGGGCTACGGCGCAAGTTTTGGTGGCGTAGCCGCACTGCTCGCCATGCTCAACTCCTGTGCCAGCGGCGTATCGGTCGTCAATATCGACAACGGCTTTGGTGCCGCCTACCAGGCAAGTCTTATCAATCATCTGAGCGCCGGCACACCCCGCGCCCGTTAAGGAGCATTCCATGTCAAACCATCAGCACACGCTTATCATCGACGGCACCTCGGGCATCAGCGGCGATATGACCGTCGCGGCCCTGCTCGACCTGGGCGCCAGCGAGGAGCACCTGCGCGAACAGCTCGCCACGCTGCCGGTCGACGGCTTTTCGATCGCTGTAACGCGCGTAAACAAGCATGGCATCGACGCCTGCGATTTCGACGTCCAGCTTGCAGAGGGCCTCGAGAACCATGATCACGATATGGCCTGGCTCTACGGCAACGAAGCAGCTGTCGAGCATATGCATGAGCATGAGCACCACCATCATGACCATGACGAGCACGAACACGAACACTGCCACGAGCATGAACACGTGCACTGCCACGAGCATGATCATGAGGCCCACGACCATGGCCACGAGGACCACCATCACGCCCACCACCATCACCACCGTTCTTTGGCGGACGTCACCGCCATCATCGACGGCTCGCAGCTAAGCGATGGCGCCAAGCGTCGCGCCCTCGCCATCTTTACCGCACTCGCTGCTGCCGAGGCCAAGGCTCACGGCAAAACACCCGAGACCGTCATGTTCCACGAGGTGGGCGCCGTCGATTCCATCGTTGACATCTGCTCGGTTGCCATCTGCCTCGATGATCTGGGCATCGAGGACATCGTGGTCGAGTCGCTTTCCGAGGGCCACGGCACCATTCGCTGCGCCCACGGCTTCATGCCCATTCCCGTCCCCGCTGTTGTCAACCTGTGCCAGACAGGCAATATCGCCCTCACGCCTGCACCTGTCGCCGGCGAGCTCGTGACGCCCACGGGCGCCGCCATCGTCACCGCGCTGCGCACGTCCGAGCACCTGCCGGCACGCTACCGCATCGAAGGCGTCGGCTACGGCGCCGGCAAGCGCCCCTACGAGGGTTGCTCCGGCACGCTCCGTTGTCTGCTCGTTCACGTGGATGCATAGCCATGGATGCCCGCAAAGAAAAAAGCCGCGCTGCCATCGTCGCGGCGTTCTCCGAGCTGCTACGCGAAGAGGACTACGGCAAGATTACCGTCGGCGACATCATCGTGCGCGCTCACGTAGGCCGCGCGACATTCTACGGCCTCTTTAAGAGCAAAGACGACCTACTGTCCGAGCTCGTGAGCGACATCTGCACCCACGCCCTCGACGACGATGGCACGCCGCTCGACGACCCACTCGTGCAAGTCGAGCATATCCTCAACAACCTCTGGGATCGTCGTCAGGGCGTACGCGCCCTCGTAGCCGGCGCCGGCTCACGCGTCTTCGCCGACTGCTTACGCAAGACCATCATGTCGCGCGCAGCCGAAACCATCCCTACCGACCCAAACGGCCCCGCCGCCACCATGGACCGCAGCTTTCTACTGCACCACATAGCCTCAAGCTTCGTAGGAATGGTCCAATGGTGGGCCTGGCACAACTTTCAAGCAGATAAGGCCGAAGTAGCCAAAGACTACCTCTCAGCCACAAAGCCCCTCTTCAACTAAGTAAGAAGCTCATCCCAAAGCATCGTCCCAACCCAAGCCGCCACGCATCCCAAAGTGTCGACAGCAGCCCAACGCCCCTACCAGCAACAAGCCCCTCCCATCCAAATTCAGATATATATGTTGGGTTGCTTGTACGAACGCAACAAAGACCCCGCAGCTGGCCGCATGGGGTAACTTCCCAGCGCATTCCGCAGGACGCAAAAAGGCTCGCCGCACGAAGTGCGCAGCGAGCCTTTTTGCATGTCCGAGGACGCGCTGAGAAGTTACCCCATGCGGCCAGCGGACAACTATGTAGCCTCAGACTAGAACATGCCCAAGAAACCGTGCACAAACAGCGCGGCCAGAGCGGCACCGACAAACGGAGCGATGCCAGGAACGAGCAGGCCGTACTTCCAGTTGTTGTCAGCCTTGTTCTTAATCGGCAGCACCTGATAGGCCATGCGAGGACCAAGGTCACGAGCCTGGTTCATGGCGAAGCCGGTGATGCCGCCCATGCCCATGCCAACAGCCCAAACGATCAGACCGACGCAGATAGCGAGCATCAAAACGTTCTCGCCGGCACGGCTAGCGGTAGCCAGGATGGCGCTGATGAACACAAAGGTGCAGATAGCCTCGCAGAAGAAGTTGCGGGCATAGTTGGTGCCCTCGGTGGTGGGGTTGGTCGAGAAGATGTTGCGCTGGGCAATAGGGTCGACGACGCCGTCGGAAGCCTTGAACTCATCGGCATACATCAACCACGCGATCACGGCGCCCACAAAGCCGCCGAGCATATCGGCAATCATGAAGGGGATGCAGCTGCTCCACGGCACCAGGCCCACGATGCACTGGGCAAGCACCATGGCGGGGTTCATGCACACGGCGCCGCCAAAGATAAACAAGGCGACCGAGATGCCAAAAGACCAGGTGGTGATGGCAAACATGTGGCCGGAGCCCTGATACTTGGTGCCCTTAAGCACGGTATCGCAGTGCACGCCCACGCCAAAGATGATCATGAGGGCCGTTGCGCCGAATTCGCAGAGGAGTTTGGTAAGCATAAAACCTTATCTTTCTTGTCGGTTATAAACGATTCGTTTAGGCCGCGTACTAGTGCTGTGCGACGACAACGCCCAGGCCATCGGGAATGACGGCCACCTTGGCATCGGCACCCTTCATCTCAAAGGCGAGCTTGAGCGCCTCATCGAGGGTGTTAACCGGCGTCATGTGCATATCCTTGATCATCTGGTGATCGCACAGGTCGGTAACCATGATCACAGGGTGATGCGCCAGGATGCGGGCAAAGATCTGGCTCGTCCACTGGTCGGGCAGGGTCTCGTCCTTAGGACGGTCGATGCAGGCGCGCTCAAACTCTGCCGGATCATTGTCGGCGATGTTGTGATAGAAGCCCTCGCCACCGTGACCGTCGGCACAACCGGCGACATCGATGATCACGCCGCCCTCGGGAAGCGTAGCCTCGGCAGAGCACATGCCCTTCACGGCCTGATAGATGTTCTGGTCGAGCGGGTAGCCGCCGTTGGTGGTGATGGCGATCTCGCACTCGACGGGCTCAACGCCGGCAAGGCTCTTCACGAACTCGCAGCCAGCCTCGTGTGCCTTGTGAATGTCGCCGGCAAAGGAGCCGATGACCTCGTGCTTGCCGTTGAGCACCACGTTCAGCACAAAGGCAAGGTGAGCCATCTCGGCAGCGGCAAACATGTCCTCGCTCACGTGGTTGTGGCACAGGTTGCCGGCACGCGAATGAGAATCGTTCACAAACTGACCGTTGTGGTTGTACATGATGGTCTTGTAGCTGGCGATGCCAGGCAGGACGGACTTGCGGCTGCCAGAGAAACCGGCAAAGAAGTGCGGCTCAATAAAGCCCTCGGCAAGCAGCAGATCGCAATCGGCGGCAATCTTGTTGATGATGCACTCGCCACCAGAAGGCAGGGTGCCGATCTTTTTCATCATGCTGTCATCAGTCGCGACGTGCATAACGATTTCCTCGTTGGCAACGATCTCCTCGCCGTACTTGTTGACGAGCTCCTCGTGCGTCGACGGACGATGCATACCCGTAGCAACCAGAATGCGAACGCGCGCCTCAGGCGCAGCGGAATGGATGTGATGCAGCAGAATAGGCATCGTCACACGCGAAGGAACGGGACGCGTATGGTCGGAGCTAATGATGACAATATCCTTCTTGCCAGCACAAAGCTCCTCGAGCGAAGGCGAGCCATAAGGGTTGGCAAGCGACTCCTCTACCAGCTCTTCCTGCGATTTCGTGGTCTTAAACTCGTTTTGATGACCCTCCATCACACCCGCGAAGTTCTTATCCTCGAGCTCCAGATGCAACGTCTTGTGGTCAAACGGCAGTTCACATTCAAACAATGACGAGCGCCCTCTTCCTTTCAACTGACACACTAGATAAACCGTTGGAAGGATACGCCGCTCACCGAAAAACGCCACCGTCCACCGAGTCCTTAACACAACGTTCATATTTGACCCACAACAAAACGGCCGCGATCCCAAACGGGACCGCAGCCGCCTGTAAAAGGCACAATAGACAGGATGACTTACGCAGCCTCGAGGCAAACATCTACCCCGAGATGTACGTATGTAAGCCATTTTGCATAAATGCGTTAATATATTGCATAAAATGGTGCATGGATTTCAAACCGTAACAGGGTAGTACCCTCCGGAGCGTGCATTTTTGCGAGTATTCAGCATCGCGGGATAAGATTTTGGTGTCAAAAGTCTTTCAAAAGGTAGATAGTCCTCATGACTCGTCCCATCTGGATAGCATACGGCGAGAAACCAGCCATATATGAACGTCGCCAAAGCCCAATTGTCGTGTAAAAGCATCAACAAAGGCAACGAAAGCCGGCTATGGCCTTATGCATCAGTCTTTGGCTGCTGAAAACTCCGTATTTTTCACGTCGCCCCAAGCACCACCCTCACTCAGCGGCCTTCCGCCGAAGACCGGACATCGCAGGGTCCGCCATTAGTTTACTTTTAGGCACACTCCGCACTGATATCTTCTGAATTGAAGACGTCGATGATGCACCCGTATACCATTGACGTCGACACCATCAGATGCGGACCGCGCGGTGACCCCACATTCCGCTGGCGCCCACAGGGCTGCCCTCGTTTCCTGACATGTCCCGCGCGGGCCGCGGCGAGCCGAGACCGCCGCATGACCTAATAGGAGCATGGAGCGATACCGCGGACCCGAACAACCGCATTCTATCGCGCCCCGTCAGTGTGCCGTCTGCCCGGTCCAGGCGAGCACGGAAAGAACGGAGCGAGACATGAGAACCGAATCGACACCCGGCGCCCGCGGGCCGGTCTTCTGCGGGGTCGACACCCACGCCGACTCGCACTGGCTGCACGTCCTGGACTGGAGGGGCCGCAAGGTCCTGTCCCGCCGGTTCCCCGCCGACGCGGCGGGCTACGAGGCGCTCGCCGGGGCGATCGCGGCGGCCGGGGAGCCGGCCTGCGTCGCGATGGAGGGGACGTCGTCCTACGGGGCGGGCCTCACCAGGCACCTCGCGTCGCTGGGGATGCCCGTGCGCGAGGCGCTCTCCCCGGCGAGGATGCAGAGGAGGCGCCCGGGGCAGGGAAAGTGCGACGAGGCGGACGCGGAGAGGGCCGCCCGCGCGGCGATGTCCGGCTCAAAGCTCGGGACCCCCAAGAGCCAGGACGGGTGGGTCGACGGGGTGCGCTGCATGCTTGCGGCGCGCTCCGGGGCGGTGAAGGCGCGGACCTCGGCGATCAACACCGCGAGGTCGCTGCTCGCCACCGCGCCGGAGGGGCTCAGGTCGAGGTTCCGCGGGATGGCGGGGCCGAGGCTGATGGAGGAGCTCCCCTCCGTGCGCGCCGAGGGCGCGCTGGGCGCCGCGCTCGGCGCGCTGGCGGACCTGTGGGCGGCGGCGCGCGACGCGGCGCTCGACATGGAGCGCGCGATCGAGGCGTCCCTGGAGGAGAACTGCCCCGCTCTGCTGGCGATGTACGGGTGCGGGCCCGTGAGCGCGGCCAAGCTCGCGGTCGCGGCCGGGGACAACCCGGGCAGGCTGCGCTCCGAGGCGTCGTTCGCGGCGATATGCGGGGCCTGCCCCATCCCCGCCTCGAGCGGCAAGACCGTGAGGCACAGGCTCAACAGGGGCGGCGATCGGCAGGCGAACAGCGCGCTGCACGAGATCGCGAGGCAGAGGGTCATGCGCGACCCCGAGACCGCCGAGTACGCCGAGAGGGCCAGGGCGCGGGGGAAGAGCGACAGGGAGGTCATGAGGTGCCTCAAGCGCTACGTGGCCAGGGAGGCGTACCGGGCGCTGATGCGCCCGCACGAGATCAGGAGGCCCGAGGACGCCTCGGAGCTCGTGGCGGCCAGGCGCGCGGCGAGGGTCAGCCAGGTGAGGGCGGCGTCCATACTGGGCACCAGCGAGAAGCACATCTCGATGCTGGAGAGGGGCCAAAGGGAGCTCAAGCCCATAAGGAGGGCCTACGAGGCATGGGTCGAGGCCGGACTTCCGCTCGATTGGGACAGGCAGGCCTTCGAGGCCGAGCGCAAAATGAATTCTAAAAAACACCTTGCCAAATAGGAGCGTCAGGACGCAAGAAGCCCTCGCCGCACTCCACATTAGGCGCGAAGCGCACTTTATTTTCATCAGCTTTAATCCCTGAAGACCGAGGACGAAGGGACCCGATGGGTTTCCCTCTGAATGCATTCCGCAGCACGAAGCCCCCTTATCCGCAGCTCCGAAGGAGCAGGATAAGGGGGCTTCAAGTGCGAGGACGCATTCAGAGGGAAACCCATCGGGTCCCGGTGAGAGCCACAGGGCTATCGATTACCCCGTGTTCTGCAATCCTGCCGAGACGCCGGTCACAGTCGAAAGAATCAGGCTCATGTACTCGGCCTTCTTCTCCTCGGCCATCTCGTCCTGATTCATGCGCACCTCGCGAAGGGCGCGGACCTGGGCGATGGACAGAGCGTCGACGTAGGGGTTACGCACGCGAACGGCGCAGCCGAGCACGCGGCGGCGCTGCAGCGGCCATTCGTCACCGACGATGGCAAGGACCCACTTACGCGTGAGCTGCATCTCGGTGAAGACCTTCTCGGACAGATCCTGGCGATCGCCCAGGTGCAGATACATCTTGGCGATGCGCTGGTCGGTCTTGGCGATCGACATCTCAATGTTGTCGATAAAGGTGCGGAAGAACGGCCACTCCTGGTAGGCAGCCTTAAGCTGGTCCAGGTCGCCAAACTGCTCGCAGGCGGTACCCAGGCCGTACCAAGCAGCCAGATTGATGCGCGCCTGGCTCCAGCTGAAGATCCACGGAATGGTACGCAGGTCGTCGAGCGACTTGGCACCCAGACCGCGCTTGGCAGGACGCGAGCCGATCGGCAGCAGACCGACCTCGGTCAGCGGCGTCACGGTCGAGAACCACGGTGTAAAGTCCTCGGTGTTCAGCAGGTCCAGATAGCGCTCGTGGCTTACGGCGTTGAGCTTCTCGGCCATATCCCAGAACTTCTGCGTGGTCTCGGTGTTGGTCTTCTCGACACTCGGGGCCGACTGCAAAAGCGTTGCGGCGGCAACGGACTCAACATGGCGCTGAGCCAGCGTGCGGTTGCCGTAACGGGCAAAGATGACCTCGCCCTGCTCGGTAAGCTTAAAGAAGCAATTGACCGAACCCTTGGGCTGCGCCAGCACGGCCTTGTTGGCCGGGCCGCCGCCACGGCCCACGGCACCGCCGCGACCGTGCATGAGCACCAGGTCGATATCGTTCTTCTCTGCCCACTTGGCAATGCGCTCCTGCGCGGAGTGCAGCGCAAGCATGGCCGTGGTAGGACCGGCATCCTTGGAGGAGTCGGAATAGCCCAGCATGACCTCCATGCGGCGGTTGGTCTGGGCAAGGCGCTTTTGCACCACAGGCAGCGTAAGCATCTGGTCGAGCACGTCGACGCAGCCCTCGAGGTCCTCGAGCTGCTCGAACAGCGGGATCACGTCGAGCTCGGGGACATCCTCCTCGTGTGCAAAGGACAGGTGGGCAAGCTCAAAGACGTCGGCCACATGCTGGGCGCTCTTGGTGAACGAGATGATGTAGCGGTGCGCCATCTTCTTGCCGTAGCGCTTTTGGATGGAGCCGATAGCGCGGAAGGTATCGATGACCTCGCGCGTCATGGGCTGCAGGTCGCCATGGATACCGTTCTCGTGGATATCCTTGAGGGCGCGGGCGTGCACCACGGAGTGCTGACGGAACTCCATCTCGACCATGTGGAAGCCGAAGGACTCGACCTGCCAGATGATGGTTTGGACCGGGCCGTAGGCAGCACGGACGGCACCGCAGGCGGCCAGCGAACGCTGGACGACGCGCAGGTCATCCAGGAACTCGTCGGCGCTGTGGTACATGGTGTCGGTGATGCGGCGCACGGTGGCGTTCAGGCGGTCGGCCATGACGAGCATGACGGCGCGATGCGGCTCGTGCTCGGAGATCAGCTCGGCGCGGGCCGTGTAACGAGGGCTCATCTCGACCTGATGGTTCCACAGGTTAATGAGCTCGGCAGAAGGCTTGCTGTAGGTGGCCTCGAGCGTGAGGTTGTGGCCGATGCGGCGGCACTTGTCCTCGAGCTTGAGCACCATGTGCGTAAAGTACTTGGCGGCGACTTCGCGGCTCACCTTGGCGGTGACGTTGGGGTTGCCGTCGCGGTCGGAGCCGATCCAGCTGCCGGGATGGAAGAACGCCGGGCACAGCGGCGGCACGGTACCGGCCTTGTCGCCCAGCACCCAGTCGTCAAAACGACGGTAGATGACGGGGATAACGTCGAACAGCGTGTTATCGAAGATGTCGATGATGGTATCGGCTTCCTCGACCGGCGTGGGCTTCTTGAGCGCGATGGGGCTCGTACGCACCAGGGCGTCGATCTCCTGCAGCATATGGCGCTCGTTCTCCACCAGGTCGGAGCCGCCCAAACGCGGACGCTCCTCCAGCAGGTTGGAGATACGGCGAATCTTGCCCTCGACGGCCTTACGACGGGCCTCGGTGGGATGTGCGGTAAAGACAGGGTGGAACTCGAGCTTGCCGAGCAGCTCATTGGCACCCTCGACGCCCATCTCGTTTACCAACTGGTGATAGGCGACGGTGAGTTCGTTGGCGGGATCGACCTCGGTATCGGTCGATGCGCCGGCCTCGCGCTCGCGCAGCTGCGCCACACGGTAGTTCTCCTCCGACAGGTTTGCCAAGTGGAAGAAGCTCGTAAAGGCGCGAACGATGACCTGCTGCTTATCAAGCGGCAGGCTGTCAATCAAATCGACGACTTCGCGAAACGCCACGGCGGTGGGCTCGTCGGCAGTGGGCACGCCCTGTTCGTCAACGGACTCGTCGGCAGCGCGGCTACCGGGGTTGCCAGCATTGACCACAATCTCGGCTGTCAAAATCTTGTCGAACAGGTCCGCGATCTCGGGATCATACTCGCTAAGCACACGACGTTCCAGGCGCAGGAACAGCGCCAGATTATCGCGCAGCTCCTCGGGGATCTCGATCTCGGCGAGACGCTCCCTGGACTCGGCATTCGAGCCGATTCGGTTAACGAGGCGGTTGACCACGGCAGCGACGCGCGCCGCGGCTTCGGGTACAGACTGGTTGCTTAGGTTCTCAGCCACGTTTCCTCCCATTCCTCCTTCTATGCACGTAACATGCGGTATTCATTATAGGCGCTTGAGAAATACTTTCGACACTGATTGCGCTTTACCACACAAAAGTATTTTCTGCATTGCAAGGGTTTTTGCCCCAAATGGTCGTATTTCTCGGTGGGCGGCATATGCAAGCGAGGGCATTCCGCATAAATGCGAAACACCCCCGTAACAATAGCTCGTCGCGAGCGGGACATGTTAGCGGGTCCGCAGCTCAAAAATCATGCGCTACAGACGCTCGCGAACCGCCTCGACGACGTTGGCCAAATCGACGAGAACCTCGTCATGGCTCTGCATGTCGCGCACCTTGACCTTGCCGGCGGCAAGCTCGTCGCCGCCCAGGACCAGGATGAGCTTGGCGCCTACCTTATCGGCCTGCTTAAACTGGGCCTTGAGCGAACGGCCCTGATAGTCGGCCTCGGTCACAATCCCTGCGGCGCGAAGCTGCTGCGTAATGGTAAAGACGTTCTGACGCAGCTCCTTGCCGGCATTGGCGACGTAGACGCACGGGACCTCCTCGGCACCCAGGTCGCTGCCAAAGGCCTGCAGGGCCAGCAGGGCGCGCTCAAAACCGACGGCGAAGCCGACGCCTGCCGTGGGCTTGCCGCCCTCGAGCTCGACGAGGCCATCGTAGCGGCCGCCGCCGCCGATGGAGCCGACGCCGGCGCCAGGGGCCTCGACCTCAAAGACAGTACGGGTGTAGTAGTCCAGGCCGCGCACCAAGGTGGGATCCTCGACATACTCGATACCGGCGGCATCCAGATAGCGCTTGACTTGCTCGTAGTGCTCGCGGCACTCATCGCACAGGTTGTCACCCATCAGCGGAGCCTCGGCCATGATCTCGCGGCAGTGGTCGTTCTTGCAGTCAAAGGCACGCAGCGGGTTGAGCTCGGCGCGCTCGCGGCACTCATCGCACATCTCGTCTGCGTGATCGAGGATAAACTGCTTGACTTGCTCGCGGTAAGCCGGACGGCACTGAGCGTCGCCCATCGAGTTAATGAGCAGACGAAGCTTGGAAAGATCGAAGCCCAGGCGCTTGTAAAACTCCATGAGCATGATGATGCACTCGGCGTCTGCCGCCGGATCGGGAGCGCCGAGCCACTCGATGCCCACCTGGTGGAACTGGCGCAGGCGGCCCTTCTGGGGACGCTCGCCGCGGAACATGGCCTCGGCGTAGTACGCCTTAAACGGCGTGGAGCCCTGGGGCACCAGATTGTTCTCGACGACAGCGCGCACCACGCCGGCCGTGCCCTCGGGGCGAAGCGCCAGGCGCTGCTTGGGCTTGAGTTTGGTGTCGGTGCCCTCGGTAAAGACGCGCTCCAGGTTGGCACCGCTGAACACGCGGAACATTTCCTTGCGCACGACGTCGGTCGACTGGCCGATACCGTGGACAAACACGTCCACCTGCTCGATCGCGGGCGTCTCGATGGGTTTAAAACCAAACGGCTCGAACACGCCGGCCGCAATCTGCTGCATCTTTTGCCAGGCGCGCATCTCGGCGCCGATAAGGTCGCGGGTTCCCTCCGCCTTCTGTGCCTGCATGGGCAAACACCTTTCTTTTGTATCGCGTCATAGGTAACGGTCATTATACGGCACAAATACAAACAGCGGCGGCGCGTCTGACCGAA